>NZ_JBKKHQ010000006.1:0-21052 GCF_046614695.1 Pokkaliibacter sp. CJK22405 | reverse complement strand
GTGGTCAGCATTCGTCCTGACAAGATCCCTCGTCAAATAAAAAAGCGCCCGAAGGCGCTTTTTAGACTCGTTAAGGTGCTGATATTAAGGCAGCTCATCTGCCTCATTGCCTTCTTTCACAGGAGGCAGCAGATCTTCACGAGAGACTTTCAGATAAATCAAAAGACTGGCGCAGACGTAGACTGAAGAGTAAGTACCAACACCGATACCGACCAACAGCGCCAGCGCAAAGCCGTGGATCATATCCCCACCAAAGAGGAATAGCGCCCAGACAACCAGCCAGGTGGTCAAGGAAGTGATGGTAGTACGACCCAGTGTGTCCGTCATCGCTCCATTCACCACTTCCAGCGGTGAGGCCTTGCGCATTTTGCGGAAGTTTTCACGGATACGGTCAGCCACGACAATCGAGTCGTTGAGGGAGTAGCCGATCACCGCCAGCACCGCCGCAAGAACCGTCAGATCAAATTCAATCTGAAACAGCGAGAAGACACCCAGCACCACCAGCACGTCGTGCACCAGCGAGAGCACGGCCGCAAAGGAGAACTTGAACTGGAAACGCGCAGCAACATACAGCATGACACCACCCAGCGCCAGCAGCATGCCAAGACCGCCCTTCTCTTTCAGCTCATCACCTACCTGAGGTCCGACGAACTCCGTCTGCTTAAGAGTGACAGAGCTATCGACGGCTTTCAGTGACTCAACTACTTCATCACTCACTTTAGCCTGATCAGCGCTGGGCACACGTACAACGATGTCACGCAAAGTGCCATAACTCTGGACTACTGCTTTATCCAGCCCCTGAGCAGAGAGCGCATTACGCAATTTCTCAAGGTCCTGATCCTTATCAAAGGTCACCTCAATACGGGTGCCTCCGGTAAAGTCCAAACCGAAGCTAAAGCCTTTGACAGCAATCGAGCCTACACCCAATAAAGTCACTGCCAGAGACAGGGCTGCGAACAGATGTCGCAGCTTCATAAAGTCGATGACTTTCTTAGCCGTTGCCATGATCAGCCTCCCTTCTTCATAAAGATTGGCCAAATCGGCAGCGAAGATCGCTTGCGACCACCATAGAAAATGTTAACCAGCGCACGCGTCACCATGATGGCTGTGAACATCGAGGTCACGATACCGATCGACAAGGTAACCGCGAAGCCTTTGACCGGACCGCTGCCCATAAAGAACAGAATCAGGCCAACCAGCAAGGTCGTGAGGTTAGCATCAAGAATGGTGGTGAACGCTCGCTCATAACCCGCATGTATTGCCATCTGAACCGGAGCACGATTTGCCAGTTCTTCTTTTATACGCGAGAAGATCAGTACGTTCGCATCCACCGCCATACCCATCGTCAATACGATACCGGCAATACCTGGCAAAGTGAGCGTCGAGGAAAGAATCGACATCACCGCAATCAGGATCGCGATATTAAGTCCCAGGGCAATATTGGCGATAAGACCAAAAGTACGGTAGTAAAGCAGCATAAAGAGCACGACAACGGCCAGACCCACCTCAGCCGAGAACACGCCTTTCTGAATGTTCTGCTTACCAAGGCTAGGTCCAACGGTGCGCTCTTCGACAATGTATACCGGCGCTGCCAGCGAGCCTGCGCGCAGAAGAAGCGCCAGCTCAGAAGCCTCTGCACTGCTATCAAGACCGGTAATGCGGAAGGAGTTACCCAAGGCTGACTGAATTGTCGCCAGAGAAATAATGGATTTCTCTACATAGGGAATACGCTTTTCAACACGCTCACCATCAACGGTTGAGGTGGTAGTGCGAGTTTTGTGCTCAATAAAGAGCACAGCCATGCGACGCTGGATCGCATTGGCTGTAACCCGGTTCATCATCGAACCACCGGAAGAATCCAGGTTTACGTTAACCTGCGGACGACCCGTTTCATCAAAGGATGAGGACGCACTGGATACGTTGTTACCGGTAATGATGATGTCGCGTTCGAGAGTGGCCTTGCGGTTAGAATCAGCACGGAACGGGAAGCTTTCCGTGGTGCCGGCAGCCGCATCTGGCTTGGCTTCAAGACGAAACTCCAGGTTAGCTGTCGCGCCAAGTACGCGTTTGGCTTCCGCCGTATCCTGAATACCAGGCAACTCAACCACAATACGATCACGACCCTGGCGCTGAACCAGTGGCTCGGCAACACCCAGCTCGTTAACACGATTACGCAGGGTGGTCAGGTTCTGGGTGATCGCATAGTCTTCAATCTCACGAATATTCTTTTCACTGAGATTAATCGACAGGGAGAACGTGTCCTGCTCACCTTCCGGAGTAATAACAAACTCAGGATATTCTTTGGCCAGCACGCTTTGCGCCTGATCACGGGTGTCCGCATCGCGGAAGCTGATCAGCAACTTGCCGGTTTTTTCGTCATGCTCGACCCGGCTATAGCGAAGACGCTCCTCACGCAGCTTGGTCTTGATCTCGCCCTGATAGACATCAAGACGCTGACTGACGGCTTCAGCCATATCCACTTCCATCAGGAAGTGAACACCACCACGCAAGTCCAGACCCAGCTTCATGGGCCCAGCGCCGATATCACTCAGCCACTTGGGAGTCGTCGGCGCCAGGTTAAGCGCAACGACGTAATTTTGCCCTAATGCCGAGGCAACCGCATCACGGGCTGCCAGCTGATCTTCACCACTGTTAAGGCGAATCAGAGCGCTCTGACCTTTTTCATCACTTTCAGAGCCTTTGACATCGATACTGGCAGCAGCAATGGCCGCCTGGGCCTTCTTGATTGTCGCCTCGTCCACAGTCTGGCCGGAGCGACTTGCCGTAATCTGGACGGCGTAGTCATCTGGATAGAGGTTAGGCGCGGCGTAAATACACGCGACTACCAACACCACCAGAATCAGCAAGTACTTCCACAACGGATAACGGTTGAGCATGAAGCTGCCTATTTACTGGTCATTAAGATACACAAGAGGCGCCTCGCGGCGCCTGCTCTCGTAAACCCGATCAGATACTCTTGATGGTACCTTTGGGCAAAGTGGCAGAAATGTAGACTTTCTGCAGTTTGAGCTCGACGGAGTCAGAAACCGCCAGCACAACATAGTCATCGGTCACTTTACTGACACGACCCAGAATACCGCCAGTGGTAACGACTTCATCGCCTTTAGCCAGAGTATTCACCAGATTTTTGTGATCTTTCTGACGCTTGGACTGTGGACGCCACAGAAAGAAGTAGAAAATCACTGCAAAGCCAACCAGAAAGATCAGGTTGAAAATTTCGCCACCTGGGGCGCCACCAGCAGGGGCTTCTGCAGCGTAGGCTGGGGTAATAAACCAACTCATCAGTTGTCTCCTAACAAGAGTTAAAAACTTATAAAGGCGGCGTGGTCATACCACGGCGCTGGTAGAAATCATCCACGAAGTCGCCCAATTTACCCGCTTCAATAGCACCACGCAATCCAGCCATAAGTGTCTGATAATACCGCAGATTGTGGATGGTATTGAGCTGTGCGGCGAGCATTTCACCACATTTGTCTAGATGATGGAGATATGCGCGACTGAAGTTACGGCAGGTATAGCAATCACACTGAGGATCCAGAGTACCGGTATCTTCACGGTGCTTGGCATTACGGATTTTAATCACGCCTTCCGAGGTAAAGAGATGACCATTACGGGCATTTCGCGTTGGCATGACACAGTCAAACATGTCCACACCACGACGAACACCCTCCACCAAGTCCTCCGGACGACCCACTCCCATCAGATAGCGGGGCCGGTCTTTCGGCATTTGCGGGGCGGTATGGGCAAGAATACGCATCATGTCATCTTTGGGTTCACCCACTGACAGGCCACCAATGGCATAACCATCGAAGCCGATGTCAGTTAGTCCAGCCAGAGACTCATCCCGCAGATATTCATACATTCCACCCTGCACAATGCCAAAAAGGGCAGCGGGATTATCACCGTGGGCGGCTTTACTGCGCTTGGCCCAACGCAAAGAGAGGCGCATGGACTCGGCGGCCTGACGCTCCGTCGCCGGATACGGCGTGCACTCATCAAAAATCATCACGACATCAGAGCCAAGATCACGCTGAACTTCCATAGAGCGCTCAGGTGTCAGCTCAACCTTTTCACCATTGACCGGCGAGCGGAAGGTAACGCCCTGCTCGGTGATCTTGCGCATTTTCCCCAGACTGAAAACCTGAAAACCACCAGAATCGGTGAGAATCGGCTTAGACCACTGGTTAAACTCATGCAGACCACCGTGCTTTTTGATGATTTCCGTTCCGGGGCGCAGCATCAGGTGGAAGGTATTACCCAGAATGATATCGGCACCAATTTCTTCGATATCACGGGGCAGCATCCCCTTTACCGTGCCATAGGTGCCTACAGGCATGAAGGCGGGCGTCTCGACGACACCACGAGGAAATGTCAGTCGGCCACGACGGGCCTGACCTTCCTCTGCCAGCAACTCAAATTGCATGTAACAAGAACGGGTCATGAGGTACTCACTTGCGCCCCGGCCTGGGGGCGACTAATAAACATCGCATCGCCATAGCTGAAGAAGCGCATACGCTCCTCAACGGCCAGGCGATAAGCCTTCATAATGTGATCATAGCCAGCCAGCGCCGACACAAGCATCAGCAGTGTCGACTCAGGCAGGTGGAAATTAGTAATCAGCGCATCAACACTGTTAAAGCGATAACCGGGATAGATGAAAATATCGGTATCGCCCTGATAAGGCGCAATTTCACCGGATCGTGAAGCGCTCTCCAGCGAACGAACACTGGTGGTTCCCACTGCGATAACTCGCCCGCCTCGAGCGCGCGTTCTCTTCACCGCATCACAGACTTCTTCGGACACTTCGAGGTATTCGCTGTGCATGTGATGCTCTTCAATCTTGTCAACGCGCACAGGCTGAAAAGTACCCGCACCGACATGCAGAGTGACAAAGGCAAACTCGACACCTTTACTTTTGAGTGCTGCTAATAACTGCTCATCAAAATGCAGGCCTGCAGTCGGTGCTGCCACGGCTCCAGGCTTCTCGTTGTAAACCGTCTGGTACCGTTCACGATCTGAAAGCTCATCGTCACGCGTCATGTAAGGCGGCAGCGGGATATGCCCCACTTGCTCCAACACGTTCAGAACGGCGTCTTCGCCAAGAAAGCGCAACTCAAACAGCGCATCATGGCGCGCGACCATTTCAGCTTCAACACCTCCCTCCAACTGCAGCAGAGAGCCTTCTTTGGGGGACTTACTGGCTCGAACATGCGCAAGAACACGATGCTCATCCAGCACACGCTCCACCAGCACTTCGACCTTACCACCACTGGCTTTCTGGCCAAAGAGGCGAGCCGGTATAACCCGGGTATTGTTGAAGACCAGCAAATCCTTCTCAGTGACCAGATCCAGCAGATCACGAAAGATCCGCAGGTGGCAGTCACCGGTTTGACCGTCCAGACATAGCAAGCGGCTTGCGCTGCGCTCAGCCATGGGATAGCGAGCAATCAGCTCATCCGGCAAGTCAAAATGAAAATCGCTAACCTGCATTGTTCACCTAACTACAAAAGAACGCCGTCGACAGTGACGGCGGCCGGGCATTGTACTGTATCTGCGCCTCTAGCTGAACCTTGGGGCCACTAAAGCCCAACAACAGCGCATGGGAGCGAAAAGAAGATTGTGGCATTTCCTTAAATCACAAGTCAGCCGCAGCAATTACCCACTGTTTTCACTCCCAGGTAAAAAACCATTTGACTCGGTTCAGCGAAATTCTATAATGCGGCCCCATTGCCGAAGTGGCGGAATTGGTAGACGCACCGGATTCAAAATCCGGCGTTGGCGACAACGTGTGGGTTCGAGTCCCACCTTCGGCACCATACTTAAGAAGACGCGAAAGCGTCTTTTTTTGTGCCTGAATTGCAGTATTGAAACTCTGCAGGCATAAAAAAACCGGAGCTTTACTCCGGTTTTTGGGAACTCTCCGGCATAGCGATGCCAGTGGAAACCTTATTTGGCCGTACTTTTTTTGGTCAAAGCAAACAATGCCTCTCGCGCATCATTCAGCGCAGCCATGTTACGTTCGCCCGCCAGTTTCAATGAACCTTCCAGCTCCTTCGCATAAGCCTGCTGCAGCTTATAGAGATCCTCAGGTTTGGCGCACTGTGTCAGCTCTTTAGTCTGCGCCAGCGTTGCCTCAACACACTGCTGAGTACACTCCATTTGCTGGCGTGTCAAAGACTCAAGCAACGCGGTCTGAATCTTGACCATTTCCTGCATTGGGCCCATGGCCTGCTTCATTTGCTCGTTTAGCGGTTCAAACACGATTCAACTCCTTTCTACGTGATAATCCAGCTGAGGTCTTTTCCACACCTCATCAGCACCATCAACATAGACTATATTTTTCCCGCCAGCGATCCATCAAGGTTACAGAAGCTTTCTAATGAGAACATGCCGCACTTAACGCACTTTACGAAGCAGCAATAACCCCACACCAATACAAATACCTATTGGTATCAATACCGCCAACAACGGTGATACGCCAGACAGCGTTACCACCGGCCCAAGCAGCTGCTGACTGAGGCGAAAGACAACGCCGACAATCAACCCGCTGACAACACGCTGCCCCATGCTGACACTTCGAAGCGGTCCGAAAACAAAGGACATTCCGATCAACACCAGCCCAAAGATGGAAAGCGGTTGCAGCACTTTCTGCCAGAACGCCAACCAGTAATTGGAAGAATCCAGCCCCTGCTCTTTCAGGTAGGAGCCATATTTCCATAGTCCCTGAACCGACAAATACAGTGGATCAAGCACCACCAAACGCAGAAGGTTAGGAGTGAGCTCCGTCTGCCACGTAGCTGTAGCGGCCACTTCTCGCTGGGTTTGCTTCTCACCCAGGCTCACCTGCTGGACATTCGTCAGCTGCCATTGGCCATTCTGATAGACCGCTTCATCGGCAACACGGGTTTGCTTGAGGGTCATGTCCTCGTCGAAGTCATACTCTGTCAGGCCATGTATCACGCCTTCGCTATCGACGGCATTGAAATACATAAAGGCATTGCCTTCACGATGCCAGACCCCGTATTGACTGGCATATTTATCCTGTTTACCCAGCGCGACGGCACGAATACTTTCGGCTTTGGGCAGTGCATATGGCACCAGCCACTCTCCAACCGCGAGCACCAGAATCATGATTAACAAAGTGGGGTACATCAGACTGCGTGCCAGCTGAGTCAGGCTCAGCCCTGCGGCCCGCATGATGGTGAGTTCGCTGTTTGCCGCCAGCAAACCCAGCCCAATTAAAGCCCCCATCAGGGCACTCACGGGCAGCATTTCGTAAAGACTGGCCGGGCTACTGTAAAGCAAATACAAGGCAATTTTTCCGATGGTGTATCCGCTTCCCAGATCATCCAGCTCATCGAGGAAAGCAAACAGCACATCCAGGCCGAACAGCACCAACAAAGCCATAGCTGCACAGCCCAGCACATAACGGGCAATATACAGATCGAGAGTTTTCATGAAGACAAACCTCGCTTCACTCGACGCTGATACGCATTTCTTCGAAGCCACTCAGGACCCCACATCAGCCAACTCCCTAGAGCAAGGAAAATAAGATGCACCCACCACAGTCCCACGGCGGGAGACAAGTGCCCTTTCACTACCTGCGTACGCGCCCAGGACAATAAGAAGAGATAAGCCAGGTACACCAGAATGGCGGGAATCAATTTGGCAAAACGCCCTTGCCTTGGATTCACCCTTGAAAGCGGCAACGCCAGTAGGGTGACGATAAAAACCATCACTGGCAGCGAAGCACGCCACTGCAACTGGGCAATATCACTGGCCGGATTACGAAGTTCCAGCAGGCGCAAAGTCCCCAGGGTTTCGGCCCGATCAATTTCTTTAGCCGCCGTACTTTCTTCGATACGCGAGCCATACTCAGCAAAACGCGTGCGCTCAATATCAGCCTGACCGGGTGTCATCACATAACGCGTGCCGTCATTGAGCACCCAGTAACGACCACTATCATCGCTGGAATCTTCCTGCTGACGCCCTTCACGAGCAACAAGCACCTGTTGGCGCTCGCCGTTCTTGTCACTCTGCGCCATAAAGATACCGCTCAGCTGCCATGTGGCATCGCCATTGGATTCGATATAAGTGACGCGCCGTCCACCGTCTGTTTTCTGAAAACGTCCCGTGCCCATTCGCTCAACTGCTGAAATCGAAGACTGACGCTGTAGCAACTCTGCCGTATGGCGCAATCCCCAGGGACTGATCCAGAACGACAGCAAGGCGATAAAGATCGCAACCGCACCGGCAAAGCCCAGTGCAATTTTCAGCACGCGGTTATGACTCAAACCACAGGCATGCATCACCGTCATTTCGCTTTCGACATATAGACGCCCAAAGCCCAGCAGAATCCCCAGAAAAAACCCCAGCGGCAGAATCAGCTCAAGGAACGCCGGCATGCGATACGCCATGATATTAAGAAGCACACCAGCATCAATGCCACCGGCAGCGGCCTGTGCCAGGTATTTGATCAGACGCCCACCCATGATAATCACCATCAGCACCAGGCTGACAGCCATCATGGCAACGCCTACTTCCCGCCCAAGATAGCGCGCGATAATCAAATGTCCCCCTCAGGCATACGCCGGTTCAGATGCAGGGCTGCTATTCTAGCGGTAGCGCGGGACGGCGTCAGCCTTGGCATTGCGGTAGTTACCCCTTAAGAGTAGGATTCGAAAGACTTGTTTCTACCCCTCCGCTATACAGCTGCAAGGATTGTCCATGTCTCTGAGCATCAGTCTGAGTACTTCTTCTGTACTCGAATCCCAACGTGAATGTGTGATTGTCGCGGCCTTTGAAGACGGCACTCTTAGCCCATCCGCCCAGCTCATCGACCAGGCCAGCCAGGGACAACTGAGTTCGCTTTTACAGTCTGGCCGAGTTTCCGGCAAGAGCGGTTCCAGTCTGTTGCTGCCCTTCCTGACCGGCTGTAAAACGCCAGTCCTGTTGGTAGGTGCGGGTAAGCCTGGTGAAATCACAGCCGCCAAGTTCATCAAACTGGCGCAGGATGTATCCAAGGAAATGAATAGCCGCTCCTTTACCAGTGCAGATTCGTATCTGGCTGAAGTCGCGGTAAAAGAACGCTCCGTGGCCTGGGCTGTGCGCCAGTTGGCCGAGCAAAGCCCCTCCGCGCTTTATAGCTATGACGCCACCAAGAGCAAGAAAGCAGATGCACCCAAATTTTCTGACCTTGGTATTGGTGTAACGGCAGCTGACGTACCCGCCGTCACCGAAGCCGTCAAACAAGGCTCTGGCGTGGCCCAGGGTGTAGCGCTGGCAAAAGAGCTGGCTAACCTGCCCGGTAATGTCTGCACCCCCATCTATCTGGCAGAACAAGCCATTGCACTGGGCGAGGCCAACGATCTTCTGACCACCGAAGTGCTGGATGAAGAGCAAATGCGCGAGCTTGGCATGCACTGCCTGCTGTCTGTTGGTGCCGGCAGTGACGAGCCTTCGAAACTGATCGTTATGAACTACCAGGGCGGCGAAAAAGATACCAAACCTTATGTTTTCGTTGGCAAAGGCATCACCTTCGATACCGGCGGCATCAGCCTCAAGCCTGGTGCTGGCATGGACGAAATGAAGTTCGACATGGGCGGAGCTGCCTCGGTTTTTGGCCTGATGCAAACTCTCTGCGCGATGAAGCTGCCCATTAATGTTGTGGGTGTGGTCGCCTCAGCTGAGAACATGCCAAGCGGCGGCGCAACCAAGCCAGGCGATGTGGTCACCACCATGTCGGGTCAGACCGTTGAGATTCTCAATACCGATGCCGAAGGCCGTCTGGTACTGTGCGATGCACTCACTTATATCTCCCGCTTTAACCCGGAGACAGTCATCGATATCGCCACTCTGACTGGAGCCTGTATCATCGCTCTGGGCCATCACACCTCTGGCCTGCTGGCGAATGATGACGAACTGGCCGATCAGCTTTTCAGCGCTGGTCAAAGTTCTTACGACCGCTGCTGGCGCCTGCCGCTGTATGATGAATATCAGGAGCAGCTCGACTCCAACTTCGCTGATATCCCTAACATTGGCGGACGCCCTGCCGGCACCATTACTGCGGCCTGCTTCCTGTCCCGCTTTACCAAAGAGTATCGCTGGGCACATTTGGATATCGCTGGCACTGCCTGGAATAGCGCAGGCAAAGCAAAAGGCTCAACAGGTCGCTGCGTTCCACTGCTGGCTCAGTATCTGTTTGATCGCCTGGCCTGATCAGTGCATCATTAAAAAAGCCCGCTTCAGGCGGGCTTTTTTATGTCAGCTATTCGGTACCATGCAGGACATTTGATGCCATCACGCGTTGATTTTTACATCCTCAACTCCAGCCGGGATCAGGATCGCTGGTCATTGCTTGCGACACTGCTGACACGGCAATGGCCTAAGGGACACCGTTTTCATATCCACTGCTCAAGCAAAGCGGAATGCCAAAGCCTGGATCAATTCCTCTGGCAACACGATATCCTGAGTTTTCTACCGCACCATGCATTGGAGGCTGACAGCTCACATCTGCCGCAACCGGATTCCCCAATCACCCTGGGGCATGAGCACGCTTTCCCGGCAGAGGGCGATATTCTGGTGAACTTTTCACCAACACTCCCTGACTGGATCGATACCTTTGAACGGGTATTGGAAATCGTCGTACAGGACCCGCACTGGCTGGATATTCAACGCCAGCACTATCGGGTTTTCAAAGAGAAAGGATTAACGCCTAATATCCATCGTATGGGCTGAGCAGAAAATTCAGCCCTCCTTCATCGACTATCCGTTTGTCACCATCAAAATTTAGCGTTTTTGCCACTGTGCGGCTTCACGCATCAGTCGGTTAATGTCCAGACCGCTGCTTTCAGCCAACTCATTCAATGAAGCTCTGAAGCCGACTTTTTTCACTTCGCGGCTTTTAGCTTTTTTCTCTTCAACACGCTGCTCCATAATCAGTCGCAGCCGATGCAATTCATCAACAGTTCGCCCTTGCAGGCACTGGGTAAAGTATTCTTCTGTCATGTAAGAAGCCCTTCAGGAAAAGACACTCACACATTTGATTGCGCGAACCCCCGATGCGCATTAAACGAACGCCAGCCGTTAATAAGCGTACTACTTTCCTTTAAGCTACAGACAATGCTTCAGGCCAATTCCGAAAGTGAGGTGTTTTCGATTTAGTGGATGGCTCAACGTTTGAGTTTTATGACGAGCCAGTCGGTGATCTCAGCACCAGTGCGCCGGTGCTGCCCCCTTTCAGGGCGGGTGATACGACAATTACTAGACCAAATTACCAGACCTGAGCTCTACAGCACTCACATCCTTGTCTGTCATCGGTATCGGATAGCATAGCCCAAGGCAACTGATCACGACAGCACGTAGTATGTATCGTTTTGTTCATTCCAGCGCCGATTCAGCAACATTCCCTGCCCGTTCGCGTCCAGAAAGCCGCTAACTAGCCAGTTTCATGGGTTCACCGCTCCCCCCTCGGCAAGGTATACTAGCGGGCTATTATCGACACTGATTCCCTGCACTCGTGCGGTCACCGGCGAGTCTTTTCCGGCCAAGCAGAATACAGATTCCCCCATGGATAAAACTTTTAATCCTCAAGACATCGAACGTCAGCGCTATCAGACCTGGGAAGAAAAAGGCTACTTTGCTCCGACAGGACAAGGGGCGCCCTACTCTATTGTTATTCCACCTCCTAACGTCACCGGCAGCCTGCACATGGGTCATGGTTTCCAGCACACGCTGATGGACGGCCTGATCCGCTACCACCGTATGAAAGGGGATAACACCCTGTGGAAAGTGGGTAGCGACCATGCGGGTATCGCTACGCAGATGGTGGTCGAGCGCAAGCTGGCTCATGAGGAAAACAAGACCCGCCACGATCTGGGTCGTGATGCCTTTATCGAGAAAATCTGGGAGTGGAAAGCTGAGTCCGGCGGCAATATCACTCGCCAGATGCGCCGCCTTGGCAACTCTGTCGATTGGGACAGCGAACGTTTCACCATGGACGATGGTTTCTATAAGGCCGTTCAGGAAGTCTTTGTTCGTTTATTCGAGGATGAGTTGATCTACCGTGGCAAGCGTCTGGTCAACTGGGATCCGAAACTGCATACCGCGATTTCTGACCTTGAAGTACTCTCCGATGAGGAAGAAAAAGGTCACCTCTGGCACTTCCGCTACCCACTGGCCGATGGCGCAACGACCTCTGAAGGTCTGGATTATATTGTTGTCGCCACGACCCGTCCTGAAACCATGCTGGGCGATACCGCTGTCGCCGTTCATCCCGAGGATGAACGTTATCAGCACCTGATCGGCAAATTTGTAAAACTGCCGCTGGTCGACCGCCTGATCCCTATTATTGCCGATGATTATGTTGACCGTGAGTTTGGTACCGGCTGCGTAAAAATCACCCCGGCACATGACTTCAATGACTATGAAGTCGGCAAGCGCCATCAACTGCCGATGCTGAACGTACTGACGCTGAATGCCGAAATTCGCAGCAGCTGTGAAGTACTCACTCACGAAGGCAAGGCGGGCGATGCCTATGACGACGCATTGCCAGCAAAATATGCAGGCATGGATCGTTATGATGCCCGTAAGGCCATCGTGGAGGATTTCGATGCTCTTGGTCTGCTGGAAAAAATCGCTGACCACACGCTGAAGGCGCCTCGTGGTGACCGTTCCGGCGTTGTCATTGAACCCATGCTGACAGACCAGTGGTTTGTGGCAGTCGAGGCGCTGGCCAAGCCTGCTATTGAAGCCGTAGAGAATGGCGACATTCAGTTCGTGCCTAAACAGTACGAAAACATGTACTTTTCCTGGATGCGCAATCTTCAGGATTGGTGTATTTCCCGCCAGCTGTGGTGGGGTCATCGCATCCCTGCCTGGTATGACGCGCAGGGCAACGTCTACGTTGCACGCAACGAAGAGGAAGTCCGCAGCAAGTATCAGCTTGGAGCAGACGTTGAGCTGACTCAGGACAACGATGTTCTGGACACCTGGTTCTCCTCCGCACTCTGGACTTTTGGCACCATGGGCTGGCCAGAAAACACCGAAGAGCTGAAAACCTTCCACCCGACAGCCACGCTGGTCACCGGTTTCGACATCATTTTCTTCTGGGTTGCTCGCATGATCATGATGACCATGCATTTCATCAAGGATGAGAATGGCAAGCCGCAGGTGCCCTTCAAAACGGTCTATGTCACTGGTCTGATTCGCGACTCTCAGGGTCAGAAAATGTCCAAGTCCAAAGGAAACGTACTGGACCCAATCGACCTGATCGATGGCATCAGCCTGGAAGACCTGCTGGCCAAGCGCACCAGCAACATGATGCAGCCACAGCTGGCTGCCAAAATCGGCAAGGCCACCCAGAAAGAATTCCCTGAAGGGATTGCGGCTTACGGTACCGACGCTCTGCGTTATACCTATTTCTCGCTGGCTTCCACCGGTCGTGACATCAAGTTCGACGTACAGCGTCTTGAAGGCTATCGCAATTTCTGCAACAAACTGTGGAATGCGGCCAAGTATGTGTTGATGAACACTGAAGGTGAAGACTGTGGTCAGAACGGTGGCGAGCGCACGCTCTCTTTAGCAGACCGCTGGATTGTGAGCCGCCTGCAGGATACCGAGAAGCGTATTACTGATGCGCTGGATACCTACCGTTTCGATATTGCTTCCCAGGTACTCTACGAGTTTGTCTGGAACGATTACTGCGACTGGTATCTGGAGCTATCCAAGCCGGTGCTCTGGAACAAGGAAGCCGCGCCTGAAGTTTTGCGTGGCACTCGCCATACACTGGCACGCGTTCTCGAAGCCATTCTGCGTCTTGCTCATCCGTTTATGCCATTTATCACCGAAGAAATCTGGCAGCGTGTGCGTGATATCGCAGGCAAACAGGGCGAAACCCTGATGCTGCAGCCCTGGCCGATTGCCAATCCTGATTTTATCGATGAGCAGGCGCTGAGTGATCTGGAATGGGTGAAGGGCGTGATTCTGGGTGTACGGAATATCCGCGGCGAGATGAATATTTCCCCGGCCAAGCCTATCCCTGTGATCTTCCGTCATGGTGACGAGCAAGATCAGCGTCGCCTGGATGAAAACCGCGCCTTCCTGATGAAGCTTGCCAAGCTGGAAAGCCTGACCTGGATGAGCGCCTCTGAGGAAGCACCATTAAGCGCTACAGCATTGGTCGGCGGCATGGAAGTGCTGGTGCCAATGGCCGGGCTGATTGATGTTGAAGCAGAAGTGACGCGTATTACTAAAGAGCTGGATAAGCAGACTCAGGAATACACCAAGCTCAGCAGTAAACTCAGCAATGACAGCTACGTTTCCAAGGCACCTGCTGCCGTCGTGGAGAAAGATCGCAGCCGCGTCGCCGAGCTGGAAATCAGCCGTCAGAAACTGGAAGAACAGCTGGAGCGCATGAAGTCACTGTAACAGTGCCTGCATTTCGCACAGTAACGAGGCCCTTCGGGGCCTCGTTTGCTTTCAAGTAGAAGCCTTTTATTGCAATTCCGGGAGAAAAAGATGGCCACGGTGGATGTAGTAATTATCGGTGCGGGAGCCGCCGGCCTGATGTGTGCACTGACAGCGGGCTATCGCGGACGCTCAGTAATGGTCATTGACCACGCCAATAAGGCGGGGAAGAAGATCCTGATGTCAGGTGGCGGTCGCTGCAATTTCACCAACATGAATACGACTCCTGCGCACTTTCTTTCGGAAAATCCGCACTTCTGCATCTCCGCTTTAAAACGCTATACCCCTTCGCATTTCGTGGAGCTGGTTGATCGTCATGGCCTTGAGTATCACGAGAAAACCCCCGGGCAGCTCTTTTGTGATCACTCCAGTAAAGACCTGCTCGCCATCCTGATGACCGAGTGCGAATGGGCTGGCGTTGATATCCGACTAAAAACCTCGATTGAGAATATCAGCGAACAAAAAGACGGCTTTGCTTTAAAAACCAGTCTTGGCAAGGTCGAATGTGAATCCCTGGTCATTGCCACTGGCGGTCTCTCTATTCCCACGATGGGTGCGACCGGCTTTGGCTATGACATTGCCCGCCAGTTTGGCCTAGAGGTATTACCCACTCGCGCCGCTCTCGTACCCTTCACACTCCAGCCTCACGATAAAGAACCACTGGCGCCGCTCTCAGGTGTCAGCTGCGATGTTGAAGTCCACTGTGGCAAACATCACTTCCGCGAGCCCATGCTCTTTACCCATCGAGGCCTTAGCGGACCTGCCATGCTGCAGATCTCGACTTTCTGGCATCCAGGCGACAGCCTGACCATCGATCTTTTCCCGCAGGGCGGTTTATTGGATGAGCTTCGCGCGCATCGCCATCAGCATCCTAAACAAGCGCTGGAAACCTGGCTTAACCAGAAACTTCCGAAACGCCTGGTGCAAACGCTGAGTGAAAAGTACGGTTGGCAGGGAGCAATGCAGCAGTATGGCGATACCCGATTACGTGATATCGAGGCCGCACTTCGCCAATGGCAAATAAAGCCTAGCGGCACCGAAGGCTACCGCACCGCAGAGGTGACTCTTGGCGGTGTCGATACCAAGCACCTTTCCTCCAAGACCATGGCCGTAACCGATGTACCCAACCTCTACTTTATCGGGGAAGTCATGGATGTCACCGGACAGCTTGGAGGCTTCAACTTCCAATGGGCATGGGCCTCTGGCGTTAGCGCAGGCAGCACTGTCTGAGGCTTTCAGACAAACGCCAAAGTACAGTAAGAATTACGGTGGTTTTAGAGCAAAAGAACAGTCAGAAGGTGGCGCACAATGTCATTACACATAAGGCCTGTTGAAGCGCAGGATGCTGCGGCGATTTGCCAGATCTATAACCACTATATCGAGCAGAGCTGTATTACTTTTGAAGAACAGCCTGTCAGTCTGCAAACCATGGAAGAGCGCACCAGCGGCCACCCTGCCACTCATCCCTGGCTTGTAGCCACGATTAACGAACAACTGATTGGCTACGCCTATGCCACGCCCTGGAAAACCCGCAGCGCCTATCGCTTCAGCGTTGAGACTTCTGTCTACCTCTCTCATTTCCACGTGGGCCAAGGCACCGGTAAGCAGCTCTATCTGAGCTTGATAGCGGCGATTAAAGCCTCGGGCTTTCACCGGTTAAATGCAGGCATTGCCTTGCCGAATGAGGCAAGTATTGGCCTGCATGAGCATTTAGGCTTTATCAAGGTTGCCCACTTTACTGAGGTCGGGTTCAAACATAATCGATGGATCGATGTAGGCTACTGGGAAAAAGCCCTTTAACCGGACTTTTACCTACCTTCACGCTACTTATCCGGCCAGTAGCTGGTAACCCATTACCAATGCCATCCCTACCATCATCAGGTTTTCTGTCAGGGAAACAAACCCGAGCGGCACCTTGGTTCCTCCTCCCATGCAGGCACATTTCAGCTCGCGTTTATCTATGTAAACAGCTTTAAACACAGAGACAGCACCAACGCCTCCAATCACCAATGCCACAGGTACAGCCAACCACAACGCGATGCCGGCAAGCATCAACACACCGGCCAGAGCCTCTGCAAAAGGATATACATAGGCATATCGCACGACCCTACGGGCCAGTAAATCGTAGTTAAGGAACATCGTCGAAAAACTTTCGATATCCTGAAGCTTTTGGATCGCCAGAGCACACATGGCAATGGCAATAAACCAGCCGAAGGCTTGCCATGCAAAGAGCGTATCAAAAGCAGCCCAATGTACTGCCAAAGCCATCAGAGCACTCATCCCGAACAAAGCGATAACAGGTGCATAGGTTGTGTCCTTGTCTGACGGCACCGATTTACCCACCCAGCGACGCAGCTCATCATAACCACCAACTCTTTCCTGCCCGACATAAACCTGTGGCGTCGTTTTTACGCCTTCACGGGATTTGAACTCATCGGTTTCTTCTCTGGTTGTCAGCCAATGGTCTTCTACCTCGTAACCTTTACGCTCCAGTAAGTCTTTGGCTTTGAGACCAAAGGGGCAAAGATGACCGGGCATGACCATCCTGTAAATCACCGCCTTACCTGAAGTACGAGTATCACCGGGTGGTTGCGCAACCGAAGAAGAATGCATAAGACCTCCATGCCTTAAATAATGAAGCGCCCAAAACCATTGAGCACACACATTATTTCTTGGTCTCTCGGTTAAAAGAAACAAGGCCGCGATAATGCGGCCTTGTTTCACTTTTTGCGGACAGCTTATTTCCAGCCGGGAACAGCAGTTCCTTTGAAAAGCTCATCCGCCCGTTTAGCAACCTCATCACTTTGGTAAGCTTCGATGAGTTGCTTGATACGAGGATCATTCTGGTTATCTTCACGGGCCGCAAAGATATTAACGTAGGGTGAATCCTTATCTTCGACCAGGATTGCATCACGCGTAGGGATCAAACCTGCTGGCACAGCATAGGTATTATTGATAAAAGCAACATCCACATCATCCAGCGAGCGTGGAAGCTGCGCAGCATCCAACTCAATAAACTTGAGCTTCTTGGGGTTCTTGGTGATATCAAGTGGAGTCGCTTCGAGGTTACTGGCGTCATCCAGTTTGATCAGGCCCTGCTTGTCCAGCAGTATCAGCACACGTCCTTCATTACTGGGATCATTGGGAATCGCGATCGTGGCACCATCACTCAGTTCGGCAATACTTTTCAGTTTCTTGGAATAGGCGCCAATGGGATAAACAAAGGTGTTAGCAACAGCCACCAGTTTGAAGCCCCGGTCACGCACCATGGCTTCAAGATAAGGACGATGCTGGAAGGCATTGGCATCAATTGACCCGTCCGCCAGAGCGACATTGGGTGCAACATAGTCAGAGAACTCCACCAGTTTGACATCCAGGCCAAACTCTTTCCTGGCCCGCTCAACTGCGGTCTCCATAACCTGCGCCTCCGGACCTGCCATCACGCCAACTTTAAGCGGCTCAGCCGCCCGGGCAAAGGTGGCCCAACCTGAGACACCCAGTGTTAGTGCTGCACATACAGCGGCGAAAGAACGACGATTAATCATAATTTTTTCCTGCAAGGATTAGCGCATGTTTTGCCATTGAAGGCGGGTGCCTGAGGCACTCTGATAATTGCCGGCGGTGAAATGACGCCGACTACGGAGCAACGTTCGCTGCCCGGTAAACTTCAGCACATAAGCGAATTAACGGGTATGGTCATAGCGCCGCACCCACCAATCCCCGAGAGACTGCACCAACTGAACAAGTGCAATAAGGATGATAACGGTCGCAAGCATCATGCCGGAGTCAAAGCGTTGGTAGCCATAGCGAATACCCAGATCGCCGAGTCCGCCGCCGCCAATCGCCCCAGCCATCGCCGAGTAACCAATCAGCGTAATCAACATTAATGTAAGGCCATGAATCAGCGCTGGCATCGCCTCTGGTAACAGTACCTTTCTAATAATTTGCAAGGGCGTTGCTCCCATTGAAATCGCGGCCTCTACCAGACCCGTGGGCACTTCATTAAGCGCCCCTTCAGCAATACGTGCAACAAAAGGAATCGCACCTAGCGTTAATGGCACGATCGCAGCCGTGGTGCCGATGGATGTGCCGACGATCAGGCGTGTCAGTGGAATAATTGCCACCAACAGGATAATAAAAGGCACAGAGCGTGTAGCATTCACAGCGGCACCTAGCAGTAAATGAAGTACTGGCTGCTGCAGCAGGCGTCCCGGCTTGCAGACATACAAAAGGATGCCTAGCGGAATACCAATCAGCATGCTCAAGCCACCAGAAAGCACCACCATGTAAAGTGTTTCCCAGAAGGAAGAAAGTAATAAATCAATCTTCGCGGGCGACATAACCCAATACCTCACAGTCAATCTGCTTTTGGATCCAGCACAAGGCTTCCTGTCGTACGGTTTTTTCCCCGCCTAGCAGCCCAACCATCGAGCCAATCAATTGGCCCTGAACCTGCTCCAGTTGCGAGCTTTCAATGGTGAAAGTGACACCTGGCCAACGAGCCGACATGTCTGTCAGCAATCGTTTCTGACTGGCAGAGCCGGTGAAACCAAGGCGTAAAAGCGCAGAAAAAGCCCCAGCTTCCTGTGACTGGAGATTCCGCATCGCAGGAGTATCACGCTCGAGAGCAGAACGAACGAAGGTTTTACCCTGCTCAGTAGCAGGCGCACGAAAGACATCAAGAACACTCCCCTGCTCAATGACCTTACCATTAGCCATAATGGCGACCTGATCACAGAGAGTTTTAATCACGTCCATTTCATGGGTAATCAGCAAAATAGTCAGCCCGAGACGCTGGTTAATATTCTTAAGCAGCTTAAGGATCGAACTTGTCGTCTGTGGGTCCAGCGCGGACGTCGCTTCATCACAGAGCAACACCTTAGGCTCACTGGCCAAAGCTCGAGCAATAGCTACCCGTTGCTTCTGACCACCTGATAACTGCGCAGGATAATAAGCAGACCTTTCGCGCAAGCCGGTAAGCTCCAACAACGGATGCACACGACGCGCAATCTCAGCGGGAGTCAGCCCGGCAAGCTCCAGGGGCAAAGCAACGTTATCAAATACGGTACGGGTCGAGAGCAAATTAAAGTGCTGAAAAATCATGCCCATTTGTCTGCGACTGTCTCGAAGCTGTGCTGCATTCTGCTGGGTCAGCTCAACACCATCCAGCAGCACCCGGCCCTTCTCGGGACGTTCCAGCAAATTGACACAGCGAATCAGACTGGACTTGCCCGCACCGCTACTGCCGATAACTCCCAGTATTTGCCCTTGCGGTACATGCAACGAGACATCATCGACAGCGATAACAGCTGAGCCATGAGAAGGGTAGGTTTTAGTGAGGTTTTCTACTGTGATCATCACACACCCTGAGCAGGGCTTGCGATCCAAAAAGAGTACGCCTCCGAAACATCATTCAGAGAAATAACTTCTTTTAGCGGATTTTAATTAGCGCGCCCGCAAGCCGAAGAACAAATCAGCGCGTTAGAGGCGCAGTAGTCTAATCGACTTAAGTCGCATGTCAATCATGACAGCAGAGCAAAAACCTACTCAAATGCTATGAGATAGAGCGATTAGCTATATGAAGCGAGATAGGAGAGAAGATAAGAAAGAGAAAAAAAGAAAGGCAGGTAAAAAAACCTGCCCGAAATGGGTTGAGATTGAGAGCAAAGTGACTCACAAGTAATTCCTTGCGAGCCATTGCAGTATCCCACAAAGTGCCAATTTCAGGCATTTCCACCCCGCTCAGACTGTATCTGGCTGTTTCCTGGGCGTTCACAATGCACATAACTAAATGTCAATTCTTTCATCAAAAATTAGGGGCTGTATAATGGCGCCCCTACCTTGATGACACTCCCCCGGACCCACCTCACCTCTCGCGCCCAACCGGCTCAGGAGCGTAGTTTTGTCGTCCGGAAAACTGGTTTGTCATCTTTATTCACCGCAACACCCAACGGTTGTCTCCGTGATAATCTTCAAAATTACGAATACTAAAACCCAGCAAACTTATGTCGGCTCAACCAAGGGCGATACCTATTCGCGTTGGCAGGAGTATGTAAAGGCTGCTGAAGCGGACATGGAGGCTCCGCTGTACGAAGATATTCGTCAGCATGGTGAAGTAAACTTCGAGATTGAAGAAATCGACTTTGCCGAGTCCCGCAATGAACTGCAGGAACTGGAGCTTTACTACACCATTGAGCTTCGTGCACGTAGCCTGAAAGGTTATAAATTCTCCACGGCCAAAGTGGTTATTCCCGCTGCACAGCTAGAACTTCAGGAAGAAATTCTTGCTGCCCGAGCCGAGCTTTATGCGCCACGACGCTCAGCTACAGCAGAAGCAGAAGCAGAAGCAGAAGCAGAAGCAGAAGCAGAAGCAGAAGCAGAAGCAGAAGCCAGCGAGTATGAGGCGACGACGGCGCTGTCATCCTCAGAGGGTGATAAAGCAATTCTTGCAGCAGCTCTGGAACTTCAAAAGCAGCAGCTGAAAGCCGAAGCCGAAGCCGAAGCCGAAGCCGAAGCCGAAGCCGAAGCCGAAGCCGAAGCCGAAGCCGAAGCCGAAGCCGAAGCC
>NZ_JBKKHQ010000005.1:0-42815 GCF_046614695.1 Pokkaliibacter sp. CJK22405 | reverse complement strand
GAACAATTTTTAGCAGACGCCCCACGCAGTCAAGCTACGACTACTAAGGATCCAGAGCATGCATCATTAGCAGGCTCATCCCTGGCAGCCATGATCGCGGCTATGCGTGCAGAGCAAAACGCACCAAAACGTCGCGGCAAAAAAGCAGCGGTAAGCAAAGCCGCCCCAGCGGAAGAGCTGAACCTCAATGACGGCTTTAGCAGCTCCTTAGTCAAAGCCTTGGGCTCCACATCGACTGGCAAAACTCAGGAGGAGAAAGCAGTCAAACTGGCGACAGGGCGCTCAAGCTCTTCAACCAAGGAAAAGCGCATTCGCGAGGCACTTGCCAAGCAAAAAGAAGAACGTGATGCGCAAAAGCAAGAACAGATTAAGCGAGAAAAAGCGGAGATGGACGCCATACTGGCCAATATCAACTCACGCGAAAAAGAGAGCCGTCAATTACTAAGAAAACGCCGCAATTCACGTTGAGCCGAGCATCTTATTGACATATTCAGGGCATGGAAGCCCTGACCCCCCCCTTACCGACTACTTTTATTCCCACTCTCTTCCCTCTCTTTTATTTATGCTGCCAAAAGCTACTGGCAAGTGAACTCTTCTCCTATACCAATCCAAATCATTCCTGATAAAAATTAGGCATAAAAAAAGGCTCCCAAGGGAGCCTTTTTTATACAATCAACGATTACTCGATGATTTTAGCAACAACACCAGCACCTACGGTACGGCCGCCTTCACGAATTGCGAAACGCAGACCTTCGTCCATAGCGATTGGGTTGATCAGGGTAACGCTCAGGCTGACGTTGTCGCCAGGCATAACCATTTCAACGCCTTCTGGCAGTTCGCAAGAACCGGTTACGTCAGTAGTACGGAAGTAGAACTGAGGACGGTATCCTTTGAAGAAAGGAGTGTGGCGACCACCTTCGTCTTTGCTCAGTACGTATACTTCGGACTCGAACTTGGTGTGAGGCTTGATAGTACCTGGCTTAGCCAGAACCTGACCACGCTCAACGTCATCACGCTTGGTACCACGCAGCAGTGCACCAACGTTCTCACCTGCACGACCTTCGTCAAGCAGTTTACGGAACATTTCAACACCAGTAACGGTAGTTTTGGTGGTTGGGTGGATACCAACGATCTCAACTTCTTCACCAACTTTAACGATACCGCGCTCAACACGACCGGTAACAACGGTACCACGACCGGAGATGGAGAATACGTCTTCGATAGGCATCAGGAATGCCTGGTCGATTGCACGCTCTGGCTCAGGGATGTATTCATCCAGAGTTTCAACCAGTTTACGTACAGCAGAAACGCCCATTTCTTTGTCGTCTTGGCCGTTCAGAGCCATCAGAGCAGAACCGATGATGATAGGAGTGTCATCACCTGGGAAGTCGTAAGTGCTCAGCAGATCACGAACTTCCATTTCAACCAGTTCCAGCAGCTCTTCGTCATCAACCATGTCCGCTTTGTTCAGGAACACGACGATGTAAGGAACACCAACCTGACGAGACAGCAGGATGTGCTCACGAGTCTGAGGCATTGGGCCGTCAGCTGCAGAACAAACCAGGATAGCGCCGTCCATCTGAGCAGCACCAGTGATCATGTTCTTAACGTAGTCAGCGTGTCCAGGGCAATCTACGTGAGCGTAGTGACGAACTGGAGACTGGTATTCTACGTGAGCAGTAGAGATGGTGATACCACGAGCACGCTCTTCAGGTGCAGCATCGATCTGGTCGAATGCTTTCAGTTCACCGCCCCAAGTTTCAGCACAAACACGGGTCAGAGCTGCGGTCAGAGTAGTTTTACCATGGTCAACGTGGCCGATAGTACCAACGTTAACGTGTGGTTTACTCCGTTCAAATTTTTCTTTAGCCATTCTTACACCTACTTACGTGAACGAGGTCATTAAGACAGTTTAGTGACTGCTTCAGCAATATTGTTTGGCGCTTCAGCGTAACGCGCAAATTCCATGGAATAAGTCGCGCGACCCTGAGTCGCAGAGCGCAGGTCGGTAGCGTAACCGAACATTTCGCCCAATGGTACTTCTGCACGGATGATTTTTCCAGAAGTGGTGTCATCCATACCCTGGATCAAACCACGACGACGGTTCAGGTCACCCATTACGTCGCCCATGTAATCCTCAGGGGTTACAACCTCAACCTGCATCATTGGCTCGAGCAGGCAAGGATCAGCTTTCTTCGCATACTCTTTAAGAGCCTGAGAAGCAGCAACCTTAAAGGCCATTTCGTTGGAGTCAACTTCGTGGAAAGAACCATCGAACAGACGGGCTTTCAGACCGATCAGAGGATAACCGGCAATAACGCCGTTCTTCATCTGCTCTTCGATACCCTTCTGAACTGCAGGGATGTATTCCTTAGGAATAGCACCACCTACGACCTCGTTGACGAACTCCAGACCTTCTTCATCAGAGGGTTTGAACTCGATAACAACGTGGCCATACTGACCGCGACCACCAGACTGACGAACAAACTTGTGGTTCGCAGTAATAGCGGAACGGATCTTCTCGCGGTAAGCAACCTGTGGTTTACCGATGTTAGCTTCAACCTTGAACTCGCGACGCATACGGTCAACGATGATGTCCAGGTGCAGCTCACCCATACCGGAGATGATGGTCTGGCCAGACTCTTCATCCGTTTCAACGCGGAATGAAGGATCTTCCTGAGCCAGCTTGCCAAGGGCAATACCCATTTTCTCCTGGTCGGCCTTGGATTTAGGCTCAACCGCTACGGAGATAACAGGATCCGGGAATTCCATGCGCTCAAGGATGATGACGTTATTCATGTCACACAGAGTGTCACCTGTAGTCACGTCTTTCATACCGATCAGAGCAGCGATGTCGCCCGCCAGTACTTCTTTGATTTCTTCACGCGTGTTTGCATGCATCTGAACCATACGGCCCACACGCTCACGCTTGATTTTGACCGAGTTCAGTACCTGATCACCGGAGTTGATCTTACCAGAGTAAACACGAACGAAAGTCAAAGTACCAACGAAGGGATCGGTTGCGATCTTGAATGCCAGAGCGGAGAACGGAGCATCGTCTTCAGGAGAACGAGTCGCTTTGGTTTCACCATCTTCCAGCAGGCCTTCAACCGGTGGAATATCCACAGGAGCAGGCATGTACTCAATAACGCAGTCCAGCATCGCCTGAACACCTTTGTTCTTAAACGCAGAACCACAGATGGTCAGAACGATTTCGTTCGCCAGAGTACGGGTACGCAGACCAAGCTTAATTTCTTCCTCGGTCAGCTCACCTTCTTCCAGGTACTTGTTCATCAACTCTTCGGAAGCTTCCGCTGCTGCTTCAATCATCTGCTCACGCAGCTCTTCAGCCTTGTCTTGCAGTTCAGCAGGGATATCTTCCAGGTCGTAGGTCATACCCTGGTCAGCTTCGTTCCACATGATTGCTTTCATGCGGATCAGATCGACTACGCCTTTGAAGTTATCTTCAGCGCCAATTGGGATCTGAATTGGTACAGGCAGAGTACCCAGACGAGCTTTCATCTGAGAAACAACTTTGTAGAAGTCTGCGCCAGCACGGTCCATTTTGTTAACGAAAACCATACGAGGAACTTCATACTTGTTTGCCTGACGCCATACGGTTTCAGTCTGAGGCTGAACACCAGAGGACGCACACAGAACAACTACAGCACCGTCGAGTACACGCAGTGAACGCTCAACTTCGATAGTGAAGTCAACGTGTCCTGGGGTATCGATGATGTTGATACGGTGCTCATCAAACTGCTTGTTCATACCCTGCCAGAAGCAGGTAGTAGCAGCAGAAGTGATGGTGATACCACGTTCCTGTTCCTGTTCCATCCAGTCCATGGTAGCAGCGCCATCATGAACTTCACCGATCTTGTGAGAAACACCAGTGTAGAACAGTACACGTTCTGTGGTCGTAGTTTTACCCGCGTCAACGTGGGCGCAGATACCGATATTACGGTACCGCTTGATAGGAGTCTTACGTGCCACGGCTTATTCCTCTGTTTAGAAGCGGTAGTGAGAGAATGCTTTGTTGGCTTCAGCCATACGGTGCACGTCTTCACGCTTCTTAACAGCGGCGCCTTTACCATCCGCAGCATCTAAGATTTCGTTAGCGAGACGCATAGCCATAGACTTATCGCTACGGTTACGGGCAGCATCAACCAACCAACGCATGGCCAGTGCAGTACGACGGTTAGGACGCACTTCAACCGGAACCTGATAAGTCGCACCACCTACACGGCGTGATTTAACTTCGACCAGAGGCTGAATGCTTTCCAGCGCTTTGGTGAACATTTCCAGAGAATCGTTGCCGCTACGCTCACCGATACGGTCCAGAGCGCCATAAACAATACGCTCGGCAACAGATTTTTTACCACTAATCATCAGGTGATTAATGAACTTGGCCAGTGTCAGGCTTCCGAACTTAGGATCGGGTAGCGCTTCACGTTTGGCCGCAATACGTCTTCTTGGCATGATAAGTCCTTCTTCAGGGCAACTCAGGATCTATCTGAGACCTGACCTTACTCTTATCTAATTCAAACCCTTAGCCTTAACGGCTGAGGAATATAAGGGTGCTTCGTTACAGCGATATGTCAGCAGACTAGCCCAATCAGGACTTAGGACGCTTGGTACCGTACTTGGAACGGCCCTGCTTACGGTTGTTAACACCAGAAGTATCCAGTGCACCGCGAACAGTGTGGTAACGAACACCAGGCAAGTCTTTTACACGACCGCCACGGATCAGAACAACGGAGTGCTCCTGCAGGTTGTGGCCTTCACCACCGATGTAGGAAGTCACTTCGAAACCGTTGGTCAAGCGTACACGACATACTTTACGCAGAGCCGAGTTAGGCTTCTTCGGAGTAGTAGTGTAAACGCGGGTGCAAACGCCACGACGCTGTGGGCAGCCTTGCAGAGCAGGTACATCGCTCTTGGCTACAACACGCTTACGGGGCTTACGCACCAATTGGTTAATAGTTGCCATTCAGCAAACTCCACGTTTAGCGTAAACAGTCCGGTCTAAAGGCTGACCGAACACTCAATAAAACGACAGGCAAAAGCCTGTCGTCGAGGGGGCGAAATTTTAATCACCCTTGCAAAAAAGGTCAAGACACCAGAAAACCTTCCGGTGCTTGACCTTATCTTCTATCAGGGTTCGAGCTGGTGCTGTTTCAGCGCCTCGCTCAGTGCCTGAGAGACTTCTTCTGCAGTTGGACCAGCCGCAGATTCCGCTGCGCCAGTGGCTTTAACACGCTTACGCTTCCGCTCGCTGTGATATGCCAAGCCCGTACCCGCTGGGATCAGACGACCAACAACCACGTTCTCTTTCAAGCCACGCAGATGATCGCTCTTACCAGTCACTGCAGCCTCTGTCAGTACTCGTGTGGTCTCCTGGAAGGATGCCGCAGAGATGAAGGATTCAGTTGCCAGAGATGCCTTGGTAATACCCAAGAGAATACGCTCGTAACGTGCTGGGAACTTACCAGAAGACAGCGCTTTCTCGTTCTCTTCCAATACCTGAGTGTACTCAACCTGATCGCCTTTGATCAGAGAGGTATCCCCTGCATCCATGATGTCAACTTTACGCAGCATCTGACGCACGATGACTTCGATGTGCTTGTCGTTGATCACAACACCCTGTAAGCGGTAAACGTCCTGGATTTCGTTAACGATATATTTCGCCAGCTCACCAACGCCCAACACGCGCAGAATATCATGTGGGTTAGCAGGACCGTCGGCGATAACTTCACCACGCTCCACGCGCTCACCTTCAAACACGTTTAGCTGACGCCACTTGGGAATCAACAACTCGAATGGCTCACCTTCACTCGGGGTGATAACCAAACGTTTTTTGCCCTTGGTCTCTTTCCCGAAAGTCACAACACCCGACAGCTCAGCCAGAATAGCGGGCTCTTTCGGACGACGTGCTTCGAACAGGTCAGCAACGCGTGGCAGACCACCGGTGATATCTTTGTTACCCGAAGATTCCTGAGGAATACGAGCCAGAACATCACCCGCTTTCACAGGCGCACCGTTACTGATATTCAGTAGCGCGCCCGCAGGCAGCAGGTACTGAGCAGGGGCACCAGAAGGCAGAAGCACTTCGTTACCCTGAGCATCAACCAGGCGAACCATTGGACGAATGTCCTTGCCAGCGGCTGGACGATCCTTAGGCTCAAGAACCTCGATGTTAGACAGACCTGTCAGCTCATCAGTCTGGCGCTTGACAGTAATACCGTCGTCCAGCCCTGCAAACTCGATCTGACCTTCAACTTCAGCGACAACAGGGTGAGTGTGCGGATCCCAGTTGGCAACTACAGCACCAGACTCAACACGCTGAGCATCTTTAACCTGAACCAAAGCACCGTATGGCAGCTTGTAGCGCTCACGCTCACGACCATGCTCATCAGTAACACCCAGCTCAGAGGAACGGGAAACCACTACCTGAACACCATCTTCTCGCACTACTGCTTTCATGTTATGAAGGCGAATTTCACCACCATTCTTAACCTGAATACTGTCGACTGCCGCTGCTCGGGATGCCGCACCACCGATGTGGAAAGTACGCATGGTCAACTGGGTACCTGGTTCACCGATCGACTGAGCAGCGATAACGCCCACAGACTCACCAATGTTAACCTGATGCCCACGACCCAGATCACGACCGTAACAAGCAGAACACACACCATAACGAGTGTCACAGCTGATTGGGGTGCGTACAACGATCTCGTCAATAGAAGAGAGCATTTCGTCTTTCTCAAGACGCTCAACCCAAGCTTCATCAATCAGAGTACCTTTAGGAATAAGAACTTCCTGAGTACCGTGATCAATAACATCACGTGCAACAACACGACCCAGTACGCGAGCACCCAGAGGCACAACGATATCACCACCCTCGATAACGGGGGTCATGATCAGGCCTTCTTCAGTGCCGCAGTCATGCTCAACAACTACCAGATCCTGAGCAACATCAACAAGACGACGAGTCAGGTAACCAGAGTTAGCTGTTTTAAGTGCAGTATCCGCCAGACCCTTACGAGCACCGTGAGTAGAAATAAAGTACTGGAGTACGCTTAGACCTTCACGGAAGTTGGCAGTAATCGGCGTCTCAATGATGGAACCATCAGGTTTAGCCATCAGACCACGCATACCACCAAGCTGACGCATCTGTGCTGCACTACCACGAGCACCGGAGTCGGCCATCATGTAGACAGAGTTAAAGGACTCCTGATCCACTTCCTGACCATCACGGTTAACAACCTTTTCTTTACCCAAGGTCGCCATCATCGCTTTAGCGATTTCATCGTTCGCCTTGGACCAAAGGTCGATAACCTTGTTGTACTTCTCACCAGCCGTTACCAGACCATCGCGGAACTGCTGCTCGATCTCTTTAACTTCTTCTTCAGCGCGATCAATAATCGCAGCCTTAGCATCAGGGATAACGAAATCGTTAACACCCACGGATGAACCTGAGCGAGCGGCGAAACTGAAGCCCATATACATGAGCTGGTCAGCAAAAATGACGGTCTCTTTCAGGCCTACACGACGATATGATTCGTTAAGCAGGCGTGAAATGGACTTCTTCTTCATGGCCTGGTTTACCAGATCAAAAGGAAGACCATCAGGCACGATGTCAAACAACAGAGCACGACCCACGGTGGTCTCGGCGATACGTGTCGCTTCTTCAACGTTACCGTGAATATCACGAATAACTTCGTGAATACGCACTTTGATTTTTGCCTGCAAGTGAATAGCACGCTCACCATCTTCCGCGAAGGTGTTGTACGCCTTATGTACTTCTTTCAGGTCAGCAAAAGCAGAACCTTCACCGCGGGCGTTAACACGCTCACGGGTCATGTAATACAGACCCAGTACAACGTCCTGCGATGGAACAATGATTGGCTCACCGTTCGCTGGCGACAGAATGTTGTTGGTAGACATCATCAGCGCACGCGCTTCCAGCTGAGCTTCAAGCGTCAGAGGGACGTGAACTGCCATTTGGTCACCGTCAAAGTCAGCGTTATACGCCGCACACACCAAGGGGTGCAACTGAATAGCTTTACCTTCGATCAGTACGGGCTCAAATGCCTGAATACCAAGTCGGTGGAGCGTTGGCGCACGGTTTAGGAGTACCGGATGCTCACGAATAACTTCTTCCAGGATATCCCAGACGAAGCCTTCTTCGCGCTCTACCATTTTCTTGGCAGCCTTGATGGTGGTCGCCAAACCGCGAGCTTCCAATTTCTGGAAGATAAAAGGCTTGAACAGCTCAAGGGCCATTTTTTTCGGCAGACCGCACTGGTGCAGACGCAGAGTAGGACCTACGGTGATAACGGAACGACCAGAGTAGTCGACACGCTTACCCAACAAGTTCTGACGGAAACGACCCTGCTTACCTTTGATCATATCAGCCAAAGATTTCAGAGGACGCTTATTAGAACCGGTAATCGCACGGCCACGACGACCATTATCCAGCAGTGCATCAACAGATTCCTGCAACATACGCTTTTCGTTACGTACGATGATGTCAGGAGCCGCCAGCTCAAGCAGACGCTTGAGACGGTTATTACGGTTGATAACACGACGGTACAGATCATTCAGGTCAGACGTCGCGAAACGACCACCATCCAGAGGCACCAAGGGACGCAGATCCGGCGGAAGTACTGGCAGTACAGTCAGAATCATCCACTCAGGCTTATTACCAGAGGCAACAAAAGCCTCCATAAGCTTCAGGCGCTTGGACAGTTTTTTGATCTTGGTCTCAGAGTTGGTCTGAGGAATTTCTTCGCGCAGCTGCTGGATTTCAAGCTCAAGATCCAGATCACGCAACAAACACTGAACAGCTTCAGCGCCCATTTTGGCGTCGAATTCATCACCATGCTCTTCGAGCATTTCGTAGTATTCTTCATCGCTCAGCAGCTGCCCTTTTTCAAGGTCAGTCATACCTGGATCGATTACCACGAAGGACTCAAAATACAGCACACGCTCGATATCACGCAGGGTCATATCCAGCAACAAGCCAATACGGCTTGGCAGTGATTTCAAAAACCAGATATGAGCAGTCGGCGATGCAAGCTCGATGTGCCCCATGCGCTCACGACGCACTTTGGCCAGAGCTACCTCAACGCCACACTTCTCACAAATCACACCACGATGCTTCAGGCGCTTGTACTTGCCACACAAGCACTCATAGTCCTTGATAGGACCGAAAATTTTCGCGCAGAAAAGACCATCACGCTCAGGCTTGAACGTACGATAGTTGATCGTTTCCGGCTTTTTCACCTCACCAAACGACCAAGAGCGAATCATATCCGGCGACGCTAGGCCGATGCGGATAGAATCAAACTCCTGGTGTTGGGCTTGGTTTTTTAACAGATTCAGCAAATCTTTCATTGGCCGTACCCCTGGGGAACTTCGTCGAAGAGAGCCCCATTTCGGGGCTCTCCGCTAATGCTGTCACCTAGTCAGTGTGTCACTCGGTTTCGAGCTCAATGTCGATACCCAACGAACGGATTTCCTTGACCAGAACGTTGAAGGACTCAGGCATGCCCGCCTCCATACGATGGTCGCCATCCACGATGTTTTTGTACATCTTGGTACGGCCGTTAACGTCGTCAGATTTGACAGTAAGCATTTCCTGAAGGGTATAGGCAGCACCGTATGCTTCCAGTGCCCACACCTCCATCTCACCGAAGCGCTGTCCACCGAACTGTGCCTTACCACCCAGCGGCTGCTGAGTGACGAGGCTGTAAGAACCGGTTGAACGCGCATGCATCTTGTCATCAACCAAGTGGTTCAGCTTCAGCATGTACATGTAGCCGACAGTAACCGGGCGATCAAAACGCTCGCCGGTACGACCGTCGAACAGGTTAATCTGACCACTGTCGTTCATGTCTGCCAGACGCAGCATATGCTTGATTTCAGCTTCACGAGCACCATCGAAGACTGGTGTTGCCATAGGAACACCGCCACGAAGATTCTGTGCCAGCTCAAGAACCGCCTCATCATTCAATGAGTCCAGATCTTCCTGGGTTGCAGAAACCATATTACCGATAGGAGCGTTGTACACTTCCTGCAGGAAGCCTCGCAGATCCTTCACCTTCTCAGCTTTCTCACGCTCAGCCACGATCATTTTATTGATCTTATGACCAAGACCTTTAGCAGCTGCACCAAGGTGAGTCTCAAGCACCTGTCCTACGTTCATACGTGACGGAACACCCAGCGGGTTAAGTACCACATCAACAGGGTTACCTTCGGCGTCATAAGGCATATCTTCCACCGGCATAATGATGGAGATAACACCCTTGTTACCATGACGACCAGCCATCTTGTCACCAGGCTGAACACGACGTTTGGTAGCAACGTAGACTTTGACAATTTTAAGAACTCCGGGAGCAAGATCATCACCCTGCTGAAGTTTCTTCTTCTTGTCTTCGAACTTGTCTTCCTGCTTCTGACGGAACTCTTTCAGGTACTGCTGTGCTTTTTCAAGCAGCTCAATAGCATCTTCATCCGCAACGCGAATTTTGAACCATTCGGCATGAGGAAGCGCTTTCAGGAAGTCATCAGTGATTTCCTGTCCTTTGCTCAGACCAGCACCACCATCTGCTGTTTTACCCACCAGAACCTGCGCCAGACGCTCAAAAGTCGCACCTTCAACAATTCGGAACTCTTCATTCAGATCCTTACGGATCTCGTCCAGCTGCATCTCTTCAATTTCAAGTGCACGCTGATCTTTCTGAACGCCATCGCGAGTAAATACCTGGACATCGATAACCTTACCGTAGGTACCAGTCTTAACGCGAAGTGAGGTGTCTTTAACATCAGACGCTTTCTCACCGAAAATCGCACGCAACAGCTTCTCTTCAGGGGTCAGCTGGGTCTCACCTTTCGGCGTAACCTTACCTACCAGAATGTCGCCTGGACCGACTTCAGCACCGATGTAAACAACACCAGCTTCATCCAGCTTCGCCAATGCAGACTCACCAACGTTAGGAATATCAGAGGTGATTTCCTCTGGCCCCAGTTTGGTATCACGAGCCACACAGGTAAGTTCCTGAATGTGGATTGTAGTGAAACGGTCTTCCTGAACAACGCGCTCTGAAATCAGAATCGAGTCTTCATAGTTGTACCCATTCCAGGGCATGAAGGCGATACGCATATTCTGGCCAAGCGCCAGCTCGCCCAGGTCAACGGAAGGACCATCAGCCAGAATATCCTTACGCTCAACAACATCACCCTCATTGACAATTGGGCGCTGGTTAATGCACGTATTCTGGTTGGAACGGACATACTTGGTCAGGGTGTAGATATCTACGCCCGCCTCACCAGGTACGATCTCATCTTCGTTAACACGGACAACGATACGCTGCGCATCGACACGCTCGATTACGCCACCACGACGGGCAACGATACATACACCCGAGTCACGGGCTACATAACGCTCCATACCCGTACCAACCAGCGGCTTGTCAGCGCGCAACGTAGGGACGGCCTGACGCTGCATGTTCGAGCCCATCAGAGCTCGGTTAGCGTCATCGTGCTCAAGGAATGGAATAAGTGACGCGGCAACAGATACAACCTGGCGCGGCGAAACATCCATATAATCAACGCTGTCTGGCGGGGTAACCGTGAATTCATGCATGTGACGAACCTGAACTAGTTCATCAACAAGCGCGCCTTCATCGTTAACCTTTGCGGATGCCTGAGCGATGACGTACTGACTCTCTTCAATCGCAGAAAGGTACGCAATCTCTTCAGTAACAACACCATCGACAACTTTACGATACGGGCTCTCAAGGAATCCATAACGGTTAGTACGTGCATAGGTTGCCAGTGAGTTGATCAGACCGATGTTCGGACCTTCAGGAGTTTCGATTGGACAGACACGACCATAATGCGTGGCATGAACGTCACGAACCTCAAAGCCTGCACGCTCACGTGTCAGACCACCTGGGCCAAGAGCAGAAACGCGACGCTTGTGCGTAACCTCAGACAGCGGGTTGTTCTGGTCCATAAACTGTGACAGCTGACTGGAACCAAAGAACTCCTTAATCGCCGCAGCAACTGGCTTCGCATTAATCAGATCTTGTGGCATCAGACCATCAGATTCTGCCAATGACAGACGCTCACGAACCGCTCGCTCAACACGCACCAAACCTACACGGAACTGATTTTCAGCCATCTCACCGACGGAACGGATACGACGGTTACCCAAGTGGTCGATATCGTCCACGGTGCCTTTACCGTTACGAATGTCGATCAGGGTTTTCAACACATCGATGATATCTTCTTTACTGAGGATACCAGGACCAGTCTCAATGGCCTCACCGTTCTCGTCCAGTCGATTGATACGACGGTTAAACTTCATTCGACCTACAGCCGAGAAGTCATAACGCTCAGGAGCAAAGAACAGGTTATTGAACAGCGTCTCAGCAGCTTCACGCGTGGGCGGCTCACCAGGACGCATCATGCGATAGATTTCAACCAACGCTTCCAGCTGGTTGCGCGTAGGGTCAATCGCAAGAGTATCGGAAACGAAAGGACCACAGTCGATATCGTTAGTATAGAGAGTCTCCACACGGTCGATACCTGCTGAAAGCATTTTCTCCAGCAACTCAAGAGTAACTTCGCTGTTGCACTCGGCAATCAGTTCACCGGTAGCCGGATCGAAAATATCACGAGCAGAAATCTTGCCCAGCAGATATTCGATAGGGACTTCCAGCTCACTTAGGTTTGCTTTTTCAAGCTGACGCACATGACGAGCAGTGATACGACGCCCTTGCTCAACAACAACGTTGCCTGCTGCATCTTTGATATCAAAGCTCAGCGTTTCGCCGCGCAAACGGTTGGCGACCAGCTCCATTGCAATACCATCTGCACTCAAACGGAATGCAGTAGTATCGAAGAACATTTCCAGAATTTCTTCGGAGCTAAACTCCAGCGCACGCATAAGAATAGTGGCAGGCAGCTTACGACGACGGTCGATACGAACAAACATGCAGTCTTTCGGATCGAACTCGAAGTCGAGCCATGAGCCACGGTAAGGAATAATACGTGCTGAATAGAGCAACTTACCGGATGAATGTGTTTTACCACGATCATGGTCAAAGAACACACCAGGTGAACGGTGCAACTGGGACACAATTACACGCTCGGTACCATTAACCACAAAGGTACCGTTATCAGTCATGAGAGGAATTTCTCCCATGTACACTTCTTGCTCTTTGATGTCTTTAACAGCCTTGTTTGGAGATTCTTTATCAAAAATCACCAAACGTACTTTGACACGCAAAGGCGCTGCATAGGTCAAACCACGCAGCTGACATTCTTTCACATCGAATACAGGTTCACCCAGACGATAGCTCACATATTCCAGTGAGGCATTGCCAGAATAGGACTGTATCGGAAAAACGGACTTGAAGGCCGCATGTAGGCCAATGTCCTTGCGATGAGCCAGTGACACACCGGTCTGCAGGAACTTCCGATATGAATCGATTTGGATTGCCAACAGATATGGCACATCCATAACGGGGGGCAATTTCCCGAAATCCTTACGGATACGTTTTCTTTCAGTATACGAGTAAGCCATCAGCGTTCCCCAGCTTGTGCACCTGACTCAACAGACAATAATCAGGCCGGTACCATAGAAATGACAGTGGACGACGAAGAATTGCCTGATAAATGAGCTTGGATAGCCGCTCTACATGGGCTGCATTATTTATAAGCGAGAAAAGGCCGGTGGCAAACCACCAGCCCATCCAGTAATAATATCTTCAGGCAGAAAAAAATGCCATACAAATAAAATTACTTGATCTCTACGGAAGCACCAGCTTCTTCAAGTTCTTTCTTCAGAGCTTCTGCTTCGTCTTTGTTGATGCCTTCTTTCAGAGTAGAAGGTGCACCATCAACCAGTTCTTTGGCTTCTTTCAGGCCAAGACCGGTAGCGCCACGAACAACCTTGATAACGTTAACTTTCTTCTCGCCAGCAGCGGTCAGAACAACGTCAAATTCGGTTTTTTCTTCAGCAGCTTCAGCAGCGGCAGCAGGGCCAGCAGCAACAGCAGCAGCAGCAGTTACACCGAACTTCTCTTCCATCATGGAGATCAGCTCAACAACGTCCATTACAGACATTTCAGCAACAGCGTTAAGGATATCTTCTTTAGAAATAGCAGACATTTTCAATGTTCCTAAACGTATAGCGACTTCCCCAACGGGAAGACGAATAAATCGATACTTTCAAGCAGCTAATCGGATAACTCCAATTAAGCAGCTGCGGCCTCTTTCTGGTCGCGAACAGCGGCCAGAGTGCGAGCCAACTTGCTGGTAGCGCCTTGAATAACGCTCATCAGCTTGGCTACAGCTTCGTCGTAAGTCGGCAGAGTTGCCAGCACGTCAATTTGAGAGGCTTCCATGAAGTTACCTTCATAAGCGAGACCTTTAACCTCAAATTTGTCGTTGCCTTTAGCAAACTCTTTGAACAGACGAGCGCCAGCGCCGGGGTGCTCATTAGAGAAAGCAATCAGGGTAGGACCCTTGAATACCTCAGACAGGCATTCAAAGCTGGTACCTTCCATTGCACGACGAGCCAGTGTGTTACGCACAACACGCAAATACACACCATTCTCGCGAGCTTGCTTACGCAGGCCAGTCATGTGACTTACAGTCACACCACGAGCATCAGCAACCACAGCAGAAAGCGCTCCCTTAGCCGCTTCGTTGACTTCAGCGACGATGGCCTTCTTGTCTTCAAGTCTTAAAGCCACGGGCTTTCTCCTGGATCATTCCAAACCACACTCCTCCGAAAAGGAGCTCTTCTGGTGGTCGAACCTGCAAAAGCAGGCCGGGACACCATCTGCGCAGGACATTAAGCGCACACCCTATAACAGGGCTGTACTCACCTGCGGTCTTTGACGGCCCCGGGAATTACTCCAGGGACCCCAAAGTTCGATTGCAACATGAATTATACGTTCAGGCTGCTCATATCCACTACCAGACCAGGTCCCATAGTGGTAGACAGAGTTACCTTCTTCAGGTAAGTACCTTTAGAAGTAGAAGGCTTAGCCTTCTTCAGGTCGCCAACCAGAGCTTCCAGGTTTTCTTTGATTGCATTCGCTTCAAAGCCCAGCTTGCCCAGTCCGCAATGGATGATACCGTTCTTATCAGTACGGTAACGCACCTGACCCGCTTTAGCATTGTTTACAGCAGTTGCGACATCTGGAGTCACGGTGCCAACCTTAGGGTTTGGCATCAGGCCGCGCGGGCCAAGAATCTGACCCAACTGACCAACAACACGCATTGCATCAGGACTTGCAATAACAACGTCAAAGTCCATGTTGCCAGCTTTGATGGAATCAGCCAGATCTTCAAAACCTACTACATCAGCACCGGCTGCTTTTGCAGCTTCTGCATTCGCACCCTGAGCAAATACTGCCACACGAACAGTTTTGCCAGTACCGTTAGGCAGAACGGTAGAGCCGCGAACCACCTGATCAGATTTACGAGGATCAACGCCCAGATTTACTGCAACGTCCAGTGACTCGGTAAATTTGACTTTGGAAATTTCACCCAGCAGAGCTACAGCTTCTTCAACGCTGTACAACTTACCTGGCTGAACTTTCTCAGCAATCAGCTTTGCACGCTTAGTCAACTTAGCCATTATACGCCCTCCACTTCCAGGCCCATTGAACGAGCACTGCCAGCGATGGTGCGCACCGCAGCATCCATATCGGCTGCTGTCAGGTCAGGCATCTTGGCGGTAGCGATATCTTCCAACTGAGCACGGGTCACAGTACCCACTTTCTGGGTATTAGGACGCGGAGAACCGCTCTTAAGACCAGCCGCCTTCTTCAACAGGATTGAAGCAGGAGGAGTCTTGGTGATGAAAGTAAAGCTACGATCAGCGTATACAGTGATAACAACTGGAGTTGGCAGACCTGGCTCCAGACCTTGGGTCGAAGCATTGAATGCTTTACAGAATTCCATGATGTTAACACCGTGTTGACCCAGAGCAGGACCAACGGGCGGACTTGGGTTAGCCTGACCGGCTTTAACCTGCAGCTTAATATAAGCTGTAATTTTCTTTGCCATTTTTCACTCCAATTGGGTCTAGCGCCTTCCGGCTCCCCAGTTCAGGTAAGCAAAAACCCCGAATCACTTCGAGGCTCTAGCTTCCGTCTGTTTGCCATCAAGCCTTTTCAACTTGACCAAACTCCAGCTCCACCGGGGTGGAACGTCCAAAAATCAGAACCGCAACATGCAAACGATTTTTTTCGTAGTTAACTTCTTCAACCACGCCGCTAAAGTCCGCAAAGGGACCCTCAGTAACACGAACCGCTTCGCCGGGCTCAAATACAGTTTTTGGCTTGGGCTTATCAACCACTGACTCAACGCGCTGAAGAATCGCATCAGCCTCACGATCACTGATCGGGGCCGGCTTATCAGCTGTACCGCCAATAAAGCCCATCACTCGCGGAGTTTCTTTCACTAGGTGCCATGAAGCCTCACTCATCTCCATGTTCACCAGAACGTAACCCGGGTAAAACTTGCGCTCACTTTTGCGCTTTACACCGTTACGAATCTCTACCACTTCCTCTGTTGGAACCAATATATCGCCAAACAGGTCTTCCATCTCATTGAGCTTGATACGATCTTTCAACGTCCGCATGACGTTTTTCTCGTATCCAGAATAGGCATGAACCACGTACCAACGCTTAGCCATGACTCTCTCCTTAACCGATGACCTGGGACACCAAAAGCCCCAACAGAGAATCCAGAGCCCACAACAGTAGCGACATCAACAAAACAACAGCTACTACTATCAGCGTAGTCTGGGTGGTTTCCTGCCGAGTCGGCCAAACGACTTTACGAACTTCAGTCTTGGCATCCTTCAGCAAAGAAAAGAAAGCTTTCCCTTTGGCTGTCTGCAGTGCAATAGCACCTGCAAAAATAGCCAACACCAGCAAAGCAACAACGCGATATAACAGGGACTCATCTTTGAACATCACATTGCCGACAACACCGGCCGCAACGATCGCAACAACGACAACCCACTTCAAGCCATCAAGCTTGGATTCCTGAATTTCCGCTTTGCCACTCATCCAGGCGCCTCTATCAAAAATCAGCTATTTCGGGAAAAGGCGATTACGCCAGAACCGTATCAGTAAATTGGCAGGGCAGGAGGGATTCGAACCCCCAACATTCGGTTTTGGAGACCGACGTTCTACCGTTGGAACTACTGCCCTGTCACATCACCACCAAACAGGAGCGCGTATCTTATACACCACTCTCGCGTGATGCAAGCCTATCGCTCAGTGGGAATTTACCAATACTTTATGGAGCTCATGAGCAGACTTGAACTGCCGACCTCACCCTTACCAAGGGTGTGCTCTACCAACTGAGCTACATGAGCATTTGGAGCGGGCAGTGGGAATCGAACCCACATCATCAGCTTGGAAGGCTGAGGTAATAGCCATTATACGATGCCCGCGTGGTGGTGGGGGGTGGATTCGAACCACCGAAGCTTACGCGTCAGATTTACAGTCTGATCCCTTTGGCCGCTCGGGAACCCCACCGCGCATGTGTTTTTTTGTGTTGGTGCCGGCACCAGGAGTCGAACCCGGGACCTACTGATTACAAGTCAGTTGCTCTACCTACTGAGCTATACCGGCTTTATTTGCAACACTTGCCGTAGCGGGTGCGAATATTATCCAAAGGCTTTTGGACATGCAAGCCCTTATTTACAAAGAATTTTATTAATTCGCAGTTCAGACTGTTCAGGAATTGTCAGCGAGCTAATTTGCTGGCGCCATTGCTTTGCAGTTGTTGATGGCAGCAGGATTTGCCAGCGCCTGACTGTCGTCACCAAGGGATAAGATTTTACTCTTACACCTGCAGATTTAGCCTGTTGAACCATCTCTTCTGCTAAAGCTCGAATGGTATAGCGACCAAGAGAGACATAGCCCTGATAACGACCACTTACAATGATCTGGGCAGGCAATTTTTTTGCCTTAAGCTTCGCACTGACGCTCTCTGAAGACTCTTCGCCGGGCTGATAATAGACCCAGTACTCTGTAGTAGCACTTTCACTCTGCATGGACTCAGCAGGAATTTTTTGACTACTCAGCCAGCCCAACCACTTCTCCATCTGGATCCGGGAAGCAAATTCAAGAGCATTACACAACTTCATACCATCTTGCTTGGCGGTCTCCACCTCACTGGCCAGCGACAGGCGATTACTGCTTTTTCGCTGCAACAGCTCACCACCTTTATTTGTAACACTCTCTTCCCGCTGATATCCCCATACCGCCAGACCAACATTAAGAACAAGAAAAATCGCCAACCAGCTCCAGCGCACTTCCACACCCCATTAAACACATATCAGCAGATCTGTTGAACGTTAACAATCGCTCATTGCCGCAGCAACACCATCCAGGATGACACTTTCATTAACAACAACCGTAGCGTTTCTTACTTCTGGAGAAGCCCTTATATGCCCAGCAACGACTTCTGCATCCCCCCCCCCAATGACGCACACATCCACCTTGCCGATATGACGCAAAGATTCATTAATAAAGCCCTGAACCATTATATGGTGCGCATTGAGAACACACGTCTCGGTAGAATACCCAAGACTTCCTTCACCCTGGACATCTTCACGCATATAGATTCGCTTAGTGTTCCCAACCAGGCTTTGATAGAGCATGGCCAGCCCCGGCGCGATTAATCCGCCTAAATGCTGACCCGAGGAATCCACTACATCCAACACCAGGGCACTACCTGCACTGACAACCAGTAATTTTCCGTTATGCGCACGTCTCGCGCCCAGCATTGCCATCCACCGATCCACCCCCATCCGGGCAGGATCCTGATAGGCATTAACGACACCTGCCTGTACAGCCGCACTCTTCAGCTCAACCAAGTCAAAGCCCTGAAGTGCTGATAGCTGTTTTATTGGCTCAATAAGCAGCTCATCACCCACAGAAGCGATCGCCACCTTTCGCGGCTGAACGAGTCTTAGCTCACTCAGTAGCAACTGGACATCAGCCGTCATACAGAACTGTATGGGCGACGCCTCTCCCGGCGACTGCCTTACTCGCCACTTCGTGCGCGTATTACCTATATCAATTTCAACTTGCGGATACTGCACGCACGCTTACCTCGCCCCCATAAAACACTTCAACGCCTTTAGCGGTTCGAACCTCAAGCCCTCCAGTATCAGTCAGCCCCACCATAACCCCCTCCGTAATCATGGTTCCGCTGCTCAACCGCAGCGCCTGACCCATGTGAGCGCTATAGGTAAGCCATTCATCACGAAGACCCGCAAATCCGACGTCGACGAACTGCTCCAACACACCTACAAGATCCACCATGACGGTTTGCAGCAAAGCATTGCGACCAACATCAGCAGGCAGATATGGCCTCAGGCTACACCATGGCTGTGTAATTAAATCATCTGTGGCATTTTGCATCTCGACATTGAGTCCGATACCAATCACCACATGGCATTCGCCTTCTGTTTCACCACTGACCTCAATCAGGATGCCCGAGACTTTTTTGTTATCGATCAGCACATCATTCGGCCATTTGAGTTCAACCCCCTCAACGCCCAGTCGATGAAGACCTTTCGCCAAGCCTAATCCTATCGCAAGGCTTAAGCCCTCAAGCCCCGCCAATCCACCCTGAAACGACCAGATCAATGACAGATAAATATTTTCACCGAATGGACTGTGCCAGCTTTTACCCCGACGCCCTCGCCCTGCAGCCTGATGCTCCGCTACAACGAGTTGGCCGTGAGTTTTACCCTCAGCCACCATGTTCATTGCTGTCAGATTGGTCGAATCCAGGCTGTGACTGTAATGCACCTGCATAAAGCAGGTTGCCGACTCATCCTGCAGCCGCTGCCTTAACGCTTGCGGATCAATCAACTCCAGCGGCCGCGACAACCGGTAGCCACGCCCTTTAACCGCAAAGATCTCCAGCTGCATAGCCTGCAGTTTCTTGAGCTGCTTCCATACTGCAGCACGACTGACACCCAGCATCTCACCAAGCTCATCACCGGTATGCCACTGACCGTCGGCCAGCGCCATCAACAGCGCCCGACCAGAGGTATTTAACTCTTTCACATGACTCCCCCGCTACGATTACACCTTTAACACCGGCAGCGTTAGCACCACCTTGGCGCGACAAGGCGAAATATAATACACCTAGCGTGCACATAAGTATCGGTAAGTCCATTTACTCAAAAGGGGCCACAGGCCCCTTATATTAGAAGATCTCTTGAGGTGACAATTGCTCTGTCTCCAGAGGCGAAGGCTCAGCCGGTATCAATGGCTCATCACTGGGAGCATCCTCATCCTGATGGATGACAATTTCTACACGCCGGTTAGCTGAACGGTTTAGAGCAGTATTGTTTGGCGCCAATGGTTTTGTATCCGCATAACCTGTGACACTAAAACGCTTCTGATCCAGCCGCCCATCAGTGAACAACTCCTCAGCAACAGAAAGTGCACGAGCAGTAGATAACGCCCAGTTTGATTGAAAACTCGGTGTTTTGATGGGCACATTGTCCGTATGCCCCTCAATCGAAATACGGCCACGCACCCCCAGTAGAACATCGCGAATTTTAGCCAGAACCGGAATAAAGGCGTACTTAACCTCTGCCGACCCCGAATCGAAGACGCCGTTCTCTTTGACCCGGATAATAATTTTCTTCCCCTGGGTTTCGACCTCTATCGAGCCTTGTGAGACTTCAGCATTCAAGGCAGAAGCGATACTGATTGCCGTCGCTTCAACCTGTCGATCATCAGCGTCAGAATCACTATTACTGGAAGACTCGCTCTGGGAATCCTGTTGCTGTTGCGACTGTTCCTGACCTTGTTCCGTAGGTTGCTCTTGCGGCTCCTGAACGACACGACCGGGAGTACATTGCACATCGAGAGTGCTTTGCGTTTGCTCAGTAGTGAACTGCCGAACTTCGTTTAACGGAGTCGGTTCAGGGCGCCCAGGACTGAACTCCTGCGCGATAATAGATGTGCCTTTAGGAATATCCTTGGCTTTGATCTGATTTTGCACACCGAAGGCATCACGCATCGAGCCGGCAATCTGCTTGTACTTCAGCACATCCATTTCGGAAAAGGACAGCAGAAGCACGAAGAAGCACATCATCAACGACATCAGGTCAGCGAAAGTTGCCAACCACGCTGGCAGCCCCGGTTTACACTTTACCTCTTCTTCTTCGTCGCTCATCGACCGCCCTATGCTTCAGCCGAACCGCGCTTGGATTCCGGCAGGTAATTTTTCAGTACCTGCTCAATGACACGCGGGTTTTGTCCCGCCTGAATTGCTAGCAGGCCATCAATGACGATAGCGCCTGTTTGTGCCTCTTCTTCGTTTCGGTTCTTCAGTTTATCCGCAATAGGGATACAGATGACGGAAGCCAGAAGCGCACCGTAAAGCGTCGTCAACAGGGCGACTGCCATTGCCGGACCGATGGCTTTAGGATCACTCATATTCGCTAGCATCTGCACCAAACCGATGAGCGTTCCAATCATTCCCATCGCAGGTGAAACATCCCCGAGAGCTTCAAAAATTTTGATACTGTCCTCGTGACGTGTCTTAGCAAGGCGCATTTCTTTATTAAGCAGGGTTTTCACGACTTCGGGATCGTGACCATCCACCAGTAGCTGCATACCTCGCTGCATAAAGGGACTCGATACTTCTTTATCTTCCAATGACAGCAAGCCACCCTTTCGAGCAGCATCGGCAACCTCAACGATTTCCTGAATAAGCTGATTGGGATCCACGGACTTGAACATGAATGCTTTGGCTGCGGTTTTTCCTGCACCAAGAAACTGCCCCAGCGTGAACTTGATCAGTGCTACCAGCAAGGCTCCACCAAAGACAATCAATATGGAGGGAACGTCAATAAACACCCCGAGACTGCCGCCCATCACCATTGCGGCGACGATGAGACCCATTGCGCCTACTAGCCCGACCAGCGTTGCTATATCCACTTGATACCCTCTAGTCCTTTCTAACCCTTGAAGCTTTCAGGAATGCCAGATCTTGACTCTGCGGCAGTAGCAGCGTGCCTGTTATTATAGAGTAGATTGTCGTTACAATGGCACGAGACATAGATTGCCTGCGAATCCTTCTGTTGCCAAGGGAGACCCGACATTGGCCCGAAAGAAGAAAATCGAATTTGAACCGGCTCTTCAGGAGCTGGAATCCCTCGTACAGCGTCTTGAACAAGGCGACCTGAGCCTGGAAGCCTCTTTGACCTCCTTTGAACAGGGCGTCACGCTCATCAAAGAGTGTCAGGCGACGCTTAACGAGGCGGAGCAGCGTGTCCAGCAGGTACTTGAACAACACCAGCAGCCGGTGAAAACCCCGTTCCACGAAGAGGAATAACGTGGCTACTCTCCCACCACTCTTTAGTCACTGGCAAGGCCGTGCCGACCAATGCCTGAGACAGCATGTAACAAGCACAGCGGGCGCCGAATCCCTTAAAGAGGCCATTGAGTACAGCCTTTTTAATGGCGGCAAGCGCGTTCGACCTGCCCTGGCCTACGCAACAGCCCACGCACTTGGCTTGCCAGAAGAACATATCGACCGCTATGCGGCAGCACTTGAGTGCATCCATGCCTATTCATTGGTACACGATGACTTACCGGCGATGGATGACGACGACCTGCGCCGTGGCAAGCCTACCTGCCATATTGCTTTTGACGAGGCCACCGCCATTCTTGCAGGCGATGCACTCAACACTCTGGCATTTGGTCTGATTGCTGATGACCACAGTCTTTCCGCCGATGTTCGGATAAAGCTTATCAGTCATTTAAGCCTGGCTGCGGGTATGAACGGCATGGTGGCAGGACAAGTGATGGACATGGCGGCAACGGGGAAGAAAATTTCTCTTGAAGCATTGGAGCGACTGCATAGGCATAAAACCGGTGCGTTACTCAAAGCTGCTGTGATCGGAAGCGCCATTGCTGCAGAAGCGTCCAAGGAACAATTGAAGGCCTTAACGGTTTATGCCGAAGCCATTGGGCTCGCCTTTCAGGTTCAGGATGACATCCTCGATATCGAAAGCTCCACCGAAGTACTCGGCAAACAGCAAGGCGCCGATCTCGCGCAGGATAAGTCAACCTACCCTGCGCTACTGGGCCTGTCCGAAGCCAAAAACTATGCCCGCCAGCTTACTGATGAGGCGTTGGAGGCTTTAACACTCTTCGGTGCAGAATCGGAGCCTCTTGCTGCACTCGCCCGCTATATTACTGCCCGCGTTAATTAAGGCATCCAACTCAATGACTGTTACTGACTCTGCTCTGCGACCACTCACCCCATTACTGGATTCGATCGAAGGCCCAGCAGAAATCAAAGCGCTGAAGACCAATCAACGGATTCAACTGGCTGCCGAGCTTCGTCACTACCTGCTCTGGAGTGTTCAACAAAGCGGTGGGCATTTTGGTGCAGGGCTTGGCGTTATTGAGCTGACTATCGCACTGCACAGCATTCTTAATCTGCCTGAAGACAGGCTGGTCTGGGATGTGGGCCATCAGGCCTATCCTCATAAAGTACTGACAGGTCGGCGCGACGCGCTGACCTCCATTCGTACTTCTCAGGGGCTGACTCCCTTTCCGACCCGTGAAGAAAGCCTTTTTGATGCCTTTGGCGTTGGTCACTCCAGTACGTCTATCAGCGCCGCACTCGGGATGGCCATCGCCAGCCAGCGACAGGGGAAAGCGCATCAGCACGTCGCCGTGATTGGTGATGGCGCATTGACAGCAGGAATGGCTTTCGAGGCTTTGAACCATGCGGCGCAGACCGGGGCGTCCATGACGGTCATTCTCAATGATAACGACATGTCGATCTCGCCAAATGTGGGCAGCCTGGCCACCTATCTTGATTCATCCCAAGCTGGCGACCTGTTTACCTCACTGGGCTTCAGCTATCACGGCCCTCTGGATGGTCATGATTTGCAGACACTGCCAGATACTCTGGCAGACATCATTCAGCGACCCGGAATGAAGCTGGTTCATGTGCAAACCATCAAAGGCAAAGGATATCCCCCCGCAGAAGCGGATCCCGTGGGATTCCATGCGCTGGCCAAAGTCGAGCCGAAAGAAGCCAAGCAGAACACCCCACAAGGAAAAAAGTTCAGCCGTATCTTCAGTGACTGGATCTGCGATACTGCCGCCAACGATGATCGCCTGCTGGCGATTACGCCAGCGATGCGCGAAGGCTCCGATCTGGTTCGCTTTTCCGAGCGCTATCCAGAGCGCTACTTTGACGTAGGAATCGCCGAACAGCACGCAGTGACTTTAGCCGCAGGAATGGCATGTGAAGGCGCCAAGCCTGTTGTAGCGATTTACTCCACCTTCCTGCAACGCGGCTATGACCAGCTGGTGCACGATGTGGCATTACAGAATCTGGACGTGCTACTTGCCGTCGACAGAGCAGGGCTGGTGGGTGAGGATGGGCCAACACACAGCGGCGTCTTCGATATCAGTTTCAGCCGCTGCCTTCCCAACCTGGCCATTCTATGCCCCAGCGACGAGCAGGAAACCTACCTCGCTCTAAACGCCGGCTATCAGCATAAAGGGCCGGCCATTGTGCGCTATCCGCGGGGAGCCGGAAGAGGCGCCAAGGTGGATGCCACCGCAGCAAGCTGGGAGTTTGGAAAAGCCTGCATCGGACACCTGGGACAGCGGAGCCAAGCAGTTCTCGCCTTTGGACCCGTTGTACATACGTTGTTGCCACTCTGTGAAGATCTGGATATCACGCTGGTGGACATGCGCTTTGTGGCACCACTGGATGAAAGTCTGCTGGATAGTCTGCACACTCGCATTACCCACTTTATTACTGTCGAAGAACACCAGATTGCAGGCGGAGCGGGCTCAGCTGTCGCCGAGTACCTTGCCCGTCAGAGTTATGAAGGCAAGGTTGAGCATTGGGGAATTGAACATCGCTACATTCCCCACGGCAGCCAGGAAGAGCAACGCCAGTGGTGCGCACTGGATAGCGAGAGCCTTAAACACAAACTAAAAGCGCTACCCTAGGGCAGCGCTTATCGTAAACACGGAATTTTTCTTCAGGACTTAATCCTGATGGTGCTCCAGATGTCGCTCAAACATATGTCCGAGTTTACCCGCCTTGGTGGCCAGATACTGCGCGTTATAAATGTTTTTGCCGACTTCCAGCGGAACGCGAGTAAATACTGAGATCCCCGCATCTTGCATCGCTTTTACCTTACGCGGATTGTTGGTCATCAGTTTTAGAGAGTGAATTCCCAGATGATCCAGCATCGGCAGGCAGATAGTGTAATCCCGCATATCAGCAGCAAAGCCTAATCGTTCGTTGGCTTCAACGGTGTCAGCACCCTGATCTTGCAGATTATAGGCGCGGATCTTGTTCATCAGACCAATACCACGGCCTTCCTGACGAACATACAGCAGCGCCCCACGCCCCTCTTCAGCAATCGCCTGCAGTGCCGCTTCCAGTTGAAAACCACAGTCGCAGCGCAGACTGAAGAGCGCATCCCCTGTCAGACATTCGGAATGGATACGACCTAATACAGGCTCACCATCAGCGACATCGCCCAGCGTCAGCACCACATGCTCTTTGCCGGTCCCCTCTTCTAAAAAGCCATGCATGGAGAACACTGCCCAAGGAGTCGGCAGTCGGGAAGTCGCGACATAACGTACTGTCACTGTGTAATCCTCTTGGTACTCATCATCCCCGCAGCGCCTGCCGGGATACCCATCGAAATATCAAAGAAAGCTGTAGGTCGCATGTAATGCGGCGCAGGCAAGCACACCCGCAGCAATGTCATCAGCCATGATGCCAATACCTCCGTGTACGTGCCGATCAAGCAATCGGATTGGCCAGGGCTTGGCAATATCAAAAATTCGAAACCAGATAAAACCGATCAGCAGGGACCAGGTCATATCCGGCGCAGCAATCAGGGTAATGCCATAACCAACAAACTCATCCCAGACGATACCGGGATGATCATGAACCCCCATATCGTCTGCCGCTTTGCCACAGATATAGAATCCAGCCACCATGGCCACCAGCAAAACCACAAGATAGCTCGTCAGTGATAAATGCAGTGCCAGCCAGACAAACGGTACCGCCGCCAGCGTACCCATGGTACCCGGGCCTTTACGGCAAAGACCGCTACCAAATCCGAATGCCAGAATATGCACGGGATCTCGCCAGATACCTCTGGGGAGCAGCGGATAGGTTTTTGCCATAATCAGTACATCCAGTTGCCAGAAGATGGGGTCAGAAGTGACGGAATCCTAGCCTTTCAGGGCCTTCAACTTCAGCGTTATTACGCAATAGTCTGATTCCGGTGCGGTGGGTAATCGTGCCGATACATGTCAATGGGACATGCAATCTCTCGAGTTCACGCAACATTTGCTCTTCATCGGCGGGATTCACGGTAAAGCAAAGCTCAAAGTCTTCTCCGCCACTCAGCGCCAGCGATTCGACATACGCTCGATCACCACTGGCCAGAAGAGCCTCAGACATGGGCAGCAGGTCAAGATCGAGCTCTGCGCCCATATGACTGCGCTTACAAATATGCCCAAGATCCGCCAGCAAACCATCGGAAATATCGACAGCAGCTGAAGCATAAGGACGTAACAGCCTGCCATGTTCGACGCGAGGAGAGGGACGATAAAAACGCGAGAGCAGATAACGCTGATAATCCGTCGTCAGTTCGGGGGGAGAGAGTGCGAGAGGCAGGCCTGCTGCTGCATCGCCAAGCGTACCGCTGACATAGATTTTATCCCCAGCCAGCGCACCATCTCGGCGAAGTGCCTGCCCTAGAGGAATACGGCCATGCACCTGGACAGTTAGCGTCAGCGGACCTTTGGTGGTATCACCACCGACCAGGGCCAGGTGATGCTCCTGAGCCAGAATCGAAAGCCCACTGACAAAGCCTTCCAACCAGTGCTCTTTGACTTCTGGCAGGGTCATGGCCAGTGTAAACCAGACCGGCTCAGCGCCCATGGCGGCCAGGTCGCTGAGATTGGATGCCAGAAGACGGTAACCAATATCCTCCGCATCGGCATCCACAGGAAAGTGCACACCGCTGACCATGGTGTCCATGGACACCGCCAGCTGCTCACCGTGGCGAAGATTGAGCAAAGCACAATCATCCCCAATCCCCAAAATCACACCCTGCCCGCGCTGAAAAACCTCGCGATTAAAAAATCGGTCAATCAACTCAAATTCGGACAGGGCCATGACTCTTATTTACCGCGTGAAGCTTCAGCAGAGCGCAGATCACGAGCAATCTTGTCCAGCACACCGTTCACATACTTGTGACTATCCGTAGCGCCAAAGGTTTTTGCCAGCTCAACGTATTCGTTGATAACAACGCGATAAGGCACTTCCAGACGGAATGCCATTTCATAGGCACCCATACGCAGAATGCTTTTCTCGACCGGATCAAGATCAGCAATCTCACGATCCAGACGCGGCGCCAGATGCTGATCCAGCTCGCCAGCTTTGCTGGGGATGCCGTGCAGTAACTCGCGGAACAGAGAAAGATCCGTGTCTTTCATATCGTAATCGGTACGGAACTGCAGCTCGATATCCGTCAGACCGCCTTGCGCCAGCAGCCACTGATAGAGCGCCTGCATCGCAAACTGACGTGCATTACGACGTTTGTTACTCAGGCCATTACGCTTGGCTGGCTGTTTCTGCTCACTCATTTATCTGCTCCCAGGTTCTTGAGCAGACTGACCATTTCAATGGCACCCAATGCCGCTTCTGCGCCTTTGTTACCGGCTTTGGTGCCGGAGCGCTCAATGGCCTGCTCGATGCTGTTAACGGTCAGAATACCGTTCATGACAGGGATGCCGAAGTCCAGGCTGACTTTGGTCAGGCCCTTGGCAGACTCTGCACATACATAATCAAAGTGTGGGGTACCACCACGAATGACCGCACCCAGAGCAATGATCGCATCATCCTTTTTCTGCTCTGCCGCTTTCTGGGCAGCCAATGCCACTTCAAAAGCACCAGGCACATAGATCACGCGAATGTTCTCTTCGGCAATACCATGGCGCTTCAGGGTATCCACAGCGCCTTCCATCAGGCTTTCCACCACAAAGCTGTTAAAACGCGCTACCACGATGGTGTAATGACCAGACACGTTGGCAAAATCCCCTTCGATTTTCTTAACACTCATTTTTCGCTTTCCGAGACTTAGTCTTCTGCTTCGAGATATTCGACGATCTCAAGGTCAAACCCCGAAATCGCAGTAAATTTAACCGGGGAGGATAGCAGACGCATTTTGCCTACACCCAATGCCCGTAGAATCTGTGAACCGGTACCGACGGTCTGATAGACGCCTGACGTACCGCCTTCGCGGCTGGCGACACGGCGCTTGCCGGGATTAACCAGCTCACCCAACGCCACGCCAAGATCTTCGCATTGCTGACCAGCGAGCAATACCGCAACGCCGCTTCCCGCCTCACTGATGCTTTTCAGCGCCTGGCGCATGGTCCACTTACCTTGCTTACCGACGCCCAGCACATCACGCATTACATCTGCCATGTGCACTCGCACCATCACTGGCTCATCGGCCTTGATGTCGCCTTTCACCAGTGCCAGATGAGTTTTGCCGGAAATACGGTCAACAAAACTAACCACACGAAACTGACCAAACTCGGTGTCCAGCTCATGCTCTTCAGTCTGCTCGACAGTGCGCTCATGAAGCGTCCGGTAGTGGATCAAATCGGCGATAGTGCCAATCTTGATACCATGAGCCTCAGCAAAGGCTTCCAGATCCGGACGACGCGCCATGCTGCCATCGTCGTTCATAACCTCGACAATGACCGAGGTTGGAGAGAAACCTGCCAGTCTGGCCAGATCACAACCTGCTTCTGTGTGACCTGCACGCGACAACACACCACCGGGGCGAGCCATCAAAGGGAAAATATGCCCAGGCTGCACGACATCTTCCGGCTTCGCATCCACAGCCACTGCAGCCTCAATCGTACGCGCCCGATCCGCGGAAGAAATCCCGGTAGTCACACCAGATGCGGCTTCAATCGACACCGTAAAGTTAGTGGAATAAGGCGTACCGTTTGCGCTCACCATTAAGGGTAGCTTGAGTTTCTCGCAACGCTCACGAGTCAGCGTCAAACAAATCAGTCCTCGCGCATGTGTGGCCATGAAGTTGATCGCTTCAGGCGTCACTTTGTCAGCAGCGAGGATAATATCGCCTTCGTTCTCGCGATCTTCATCATCCATCAGGATGACCATCTTGCCTAAGCGAATATCTTCAATAATTTCTTCGATCGTGTTCAGACTCATGCTCAACCTCAAATCACCGAAGCGCTCTTTACAGCAGGCACAGCGGTAATACGCCAATCTGCACCTACAGGTGAAATATCCTTGATCGACAACGGGTGCCGCTCAGCCATCGTATTCAGTGGCAAGTCCAGTAATGGACGAGCAAGGCTGCCCATCAGAGTAGGCGCCATATAAATCACCAGCTCATTCACCAGACCGGCAGCAACAAAAGCCCCTGCAAGACGAGCACCCGCTTCTACCAACACTTCATTGCACTGCCGCTCGGCCAACTGCCTTAACAGGCTCTCAAGTCCACCCACATCGTGAGTGTTGAAGCACCAGGGCTCGACTTTTCCCTCAAGTACTGAGGCTGACACCTGCTCGTTATGTACATGAATGATGTCGCCGGCACTCTGCAGCAAACGGCAGTCTGGCACAGCAGCCAGGCGCTGGCGGGAATCCAGTATCACGCGAAGGGGCTGCACTTTGGCAAAGTAGGCACATTCCCGTTCAGTGAAATGTCCCGATGATGGGCGAACGGTAAGCGCGGCCTCATCCATTAACACGGTATCAATTCCTGAGATGACAGCGGAACTTTGCGCCCGCAGACGCTGCACATCAGCGCGCGCCTCTGGGCCTGTGATCCACTGACTCTCTCCCGAGGCCATCGCTGTTCGACCATCCAGACTCATGGCCAGCTTGACCCGCACCCAAGGCATTCCGGTTTGCATACGTTGAATAAAACCGGGGTTGAGCGCCCGCGATCGCTCCTCCAACAAACCAAAACTGACCTGAATACCGGCATCACGCAGTATCTGATGACCTTTACCCGCAACCAGTGGGTTAGGATCTTCCATCGCGCTGACGACACGTTCTAGACCGGCATTTACTAACGCCAGTGCACAAGGCGGCGTCTTGCCAAAGTGAGCACAGGGCTCCAGCGTCACGTAAGCCGTTGCCCCCTGGGCTGCATCACCAGCCGCTTGCAAGGCATGAACCTCAGCATGCGGCCCACCGGCTTGCTGGTGATAACCTTCACCAATGATCTTTCCATCTTTAACGATGACGCAACCCACACGCGGATTAGGGTGCGTGGTGAAGCGTCCCTGAGCCGCCAGCTCAATAGCACGGCTCATAAAATACTGATCGTCAGCGCTCCAGTCAGCCATTCTGCGGCTCACTTTCACGCTCCTGACTCAGGCGCTCAATTTCCTGCTGGAACTCTGATACGTCCTGAAAGTCACGATACACCGAGGCAAAACGCACATAAGCCACCTGATCAAGCTTGGTCAGCTCATGCATAACCGCAGAGCCTAACTGACGACTGCCCACCTCTCGCTCACCGGTGGAGCGTAACTTTTGCTTGATTCGGGTCAGTGCCGCTTCAATGGCTTCCGTGGATACGGGGCGCTTTTCCAGCGCGCGCTGCATACCGGCACGAAGCTTGTTTTCATCAAAGGGCTGTCGGCTACCGTCCTGCTTGACGATATGGGGCATCACCAGTTCGGCGATTTCGTAAGTAGTAAAGCGCTCACCACACTGCAGGCATTCGCGACGCCGGCGAACCTGCTCACCTTCTGCAACCAGACGCGAATCTGTGACCTTGGTCTCCTGAGCGCGACAAAATGGACAGTGCACGGGGCAAACACCTTAACTAAAGAGCGAGAGTGGGGAATTGTACCTGAGAAGCGGTTACTCCCCAACAAAAACGGCCGGATAAACCGACCGTTCTTGTCAGACAAGGGTATCGCGCAGTGACACCCTTACCGCGCTGTCATCGCGACTGAATTAGCCGTAGACAGGGAAGCGTTTGCACAGTTCGGAGACTTTGCCACGAACTTCAGCGATAACGGCTTCATTGCTGATGTCAGCCAGAATGTCGCAGATCCAGCCTGCCAGATCTTTACACTCCTGAACACCAAAACCACGAGTGGTCACGGCTGGAGAGCCGATACGCAGACCGGATGTCACGAAAGGAGACTGCGGATCATTAGGTACGGAGTTCTTGTTGACGGTGATATGCGCCGCGCCCAGAGCTGCGTCTGCATCTTTACCAGTCACGCCCTGTTTGATCAGGCTCAGCAGGAACAGGTGATCATCAGTACCACCGCTAACTACATCGTAGCCACGCTCGAGGAAGACACCAGCCATTGCCTGAGCATTCTCTACCACTTTCTTCTGGTAGGACTTGAACTCATCGCTCATCGCTTCCTTGAAGCAGATCGCTTTGGCAGCGATAACGTGCATCAGAGGACCACCCTGACCGCCTGGGAATACGGCAGAGTTCAGTTTTTTCTCGATCTCTGGGTTGGAGCGAGCCAGGATCAGACCGCCACGAGGTCCACGCAGAGTTTTGTGAGTCGTGGTGGTAACCACATCAGCGTACTGCATTGGGCTTGGGTACAGGCCAGTAGCAACCAGACCGGCAACATGAGCCATGTCGACCAGCAGGTAAGCACCTACTTTGTCCGCGATTTCACGGAAACGAGCCCAATCAACCACACGAGAGTATGCCGAGAAGCCAGCAACGATCATTTTTGGCTTGTGTTCAAGCGCCAGCGCTTCAACCTGATCGTAATCAATCTCGCCGGTTTCAGGGTTCAGTCCGTACAGGACAGAATTGTAAACCTTGCCGGAGAAGTTAGGCTTGGCACCGTGAGTCAGGTGACCGCCGTCAGACAGCGCCATACCCAGAACGGTATCACCGGCGTTACACAGCGCCAGATAAACCGCAGAGTTGGCCTGAGAGCCTGAATGAGGCTGAACGTTGGCATAGTCAGCGCCGAACAGCTCTTTAGCACGGTCAATCGCCAGTTGCTCAACCACGTCAACGTGCTCGCAACCACCGTAGTAACGCTTGCCTGGATAACCTTCCGCGTATTTGTTGGTCAGTTTGGTACCCTGAGCCTGCATGACGCGGGGACTGGTATAGTTTTCAGATGCGATCAGCTCGATATGATCTTCCTGACGCTGTTCTTCAGCCTGCATGGCTGCCCACAGCTCGGAGTCAAAATCGGCAATAGTCTGGTCTTTGCTAAACATAATGGTCCCCTCAGGCAAGCAAAGGATGAGTTCTGGTTAGAAGGCGCAAGAGTATACCGGAAAACTCAGATTCCAGCAGGTGAATATTCTGCGATGCCTTCGTCGATTTGTCTCAAGGGAAAACGCCTCCTGCATTACCCAAAGCGCCATCTGCGACGAAAAGCGGATGCATAGCCAAATGCCTGCCAAATCCTTACCATAGGCGCATCTGTAGAACAGAGGCTCTGTATCGCCTGAGGTCTATCCCCAGCGCGGCAGGAGCGACAGCAGCAAGGGCGGCAGCGATGCCCGCCTTGCTCATGACCAAGACAGGATCTCTCATGGCTCAATACGTTTTTACCATGCACAAGCTGGGCAAGGTCGTACCGCCCAAGCGTGAAATTCTGAAGGACATTTCCCTGTCCTTCTTCCCTGGCGCGAAGATCGGTGTTCTCGGTCTGAACGGCTCAGGCAAATCCACTCTGCTGCGCATCATGGCCGGTGTGGATCAGGACTATATCGGTGAAGCCCGCCCGATGCCTGGCATCAACGTGGGCTACCTGCCGCAGGAACCACAACTCGACGAAACCAAAACGGTTCGCGAAATCGTCGAAGAGTCCGTTGCTGATGTGAAAGGCGCACTGGCAGAACTGGACCAGGTCTATGCCGCTTACGCTGACCCTGATGCTGACTTCGATGCTCTGGCTGCCAAGCAGGCCAAGCTGGAAAACCTGATTCAGGCCAAAGATGGCCATAACCTTGAGCGTACGCTGGAAGTAGCGGCGGAAGCCCTGCGTCTTCCGCCCTGGGAAACCGAAGTCAAGGTACTTTCCGGTGGTGAGCGTCGCCGTGTCGCTCTTTGCCGTTTGCTGCTCGACCGCCCGGACATGCTGCTACTCGATGAGCCAACCAACCATTTGGATGCTGAATCCATTGCTTGGCTGGAGCGTTTCCTGCACGAATACCCCGGTACTGTGGTGGCAATCACCCACGACCGTTACTTCCTCGACAATGTTGCGGGCTGGATTCTCGAGCTCGACCGTGGTCATGGCATTCCTCATGAAGGCAACTACACCGGCTGGCTGGAAGCCAAAGAGAAGCGCCTGGAAATTGAATCCAAACAGCAGGCAGCACATGACCGCGCGGTTAAGTCCGAGCTTGAGTGGGTTCGCGCCGGTTCTAAAGGTCGTCAGTCCAAACAAAAAGCCCGTCTGCAGCGCTTTGATGAACTGAGCTCCAAAGAATTCCAGAATCGTAACGAGACTCAGGAAATCTACATTCCACCTGGCCCACGTCTAGGCGACAAGGTGGTGGAAGTTAACAACATCACCAAGTCCTTTGGCGATCGCGTGCTGTTTGAGAACCTGAGCTTTGCTATTCCACCCGGCGCCATTGTCGGCGTCATCGGTGGTAACGGTGCGGGTAAATCGACCCTGTTCCGCATGATCGCAGGTCAGGAAACCCCTGATAGTGGTTCGATTGAGCTGGGCACCACCGTGCAACTGGCTTACGTCGACCAGATGCGCCAGCTGGAAGATAAGAAAACTGTCTGGGAAGATCTCTCTGGCGGCTCTGACATTATCACCGTGGGCAACTATCAGACGCCTTCTCGCGCCTACCTTGGCCGCTTCAACTTCAAAGGTTCAGACCAGCAGAAGTTTGTAGGCGATCTCTCTGGTGGTGAGCGCAACCGTCTTCACCTTGCCAAGCTGCTGAAAGAAGGCGGCAACCTGGTAATGCTCGACGAACCGACCAACGATCTGGACGTTGAAACCTTGCGCGCTCTCGAAGAAGCCCTGTTGGTCTTCCCAGGCAGCGCGGTCGTTATTTCCCACGATCGCTGGTTCCTTGATCGTATCTGTACCCACATGCTGGCGTACGAAGGCAACTCCAACGTGGTCTTCTTCGAAGGCAACTACACCGAGTACGCAGAAGACTTCAAAAAACGTCACGGCAAAGATCATCAGCCCGAGCGTATCAAGTACAAGCGACTGGCCTGAGCCGGTTAAGACAAGCCAGCCTTCGGGCTGGCTTTTTTATTGACGAAACCTCTACACTAAAAACAAAAGTCGACCCGCAGCCAGGTGATCTCTGGCGATGGCAAAGAGAGGCATCATGGAACACCACAATCGACGACGCTTCACCCGCCTGCCGATGGATGTCATGGCAGAACTCACCACATCAGCAGACCGCTTCCAGGCGCTGATTCTCGATATTTCCCTGCATGGCGTGCTATTGCAGCAACCCGAGGAAATGACCCCTCTTCTCGGAGAAGCGGCCAATATTGTTTTACCCCTGTCATCGGACGTAAAAATCCGTCTTCCTGTCTCAGTGGTTCACGCTGAAGAAGGCTTGCTGGGTTGCCAGATTAGGAATATCGAAGTGGAAAGCCTTGCCCATCTGCGCCGTTTGCTGGAGTTGAATCTTGGAGAACCCTTGCTGGTAGAGCGAGAGCTTGCTCAGTTACTGGAAACCAATAAGTAGACTCATGAGCGCATAAAGCAAAAAGGCACCGCAGCTCAAACCTGCGATGCCTCTCACTGACCCTGATCGCTCCCCGCCACTACAGCGCCGCCAATGCCTCACTCAGGAAGCGAACCGGCACCAGTTCCATGCCTTCAATACCGCCTTTAGGGACATTAGCTGCAGGAACGATGGCTCTTTTAAAGCCATGCTTTCCCGCCTCACGAATACGCTCTTGTCCACTCGGAACAGGACGAATCTCCCCCGACAAGCCTACTTCGCCAAAGACGACCAAATCCTGTGGTAGAGCCTGATCCCTGAAAGAAGAAACAATCGCCAACAGCAATGCCAGATCCGCACTGGTTTCAGTGACACGCACCCCGCCAACCACATTGGCGAAGACATCCTGATCCCCACAGTGCAAGCCACCGTGACGGTGTAATACTGCCAGCAGCATCGCCAGACGATTCTGTTCAAGACCAACAGCAACACGCTTGGGGGCAGAAAGATGGCTCTCATCAACCAAGGCCTGAATCTCAACCAGCAAAGGCCGCGTCCCCTCCCAGACCACCATAACCAGCGAACCCGGCGACGCTTGTTCTGTGCGTTGCAGGAAAATAGAGCTCGGGTTTTTCACCTCTTTGAGCCCCTGCTCCATCATGGCAAACACACCCAGTTCATTGACTGCGCCAAAGCGGTTCTTGATGCCTCGAAGCGTACGAAAACGGCTGTCGTGATCCCCTTCCAGCAGCAGCGAAGCATCAATCATGTGCTCCAGTACCTTCGGTCCGGCCAGCGTTCCGTCTTTGGTGACATGGCCGACCAACAACAAAACAGTGCCCGTTTGTTTGGCAAAACGTGTGAGCATAGCGGCACATTCACGCACCTGACTAACACCACCCGGAGCAGACTCAATGAGCTCGGTATGCACAACCTGAATCGAGTCAACGACGAGAATCTTCGGCTTCAGCTCGCGTGCGAAATCCATGATCCGCTCGACACTGGTCTCTGCCAGCATTTTAAGCCCCTGAGCAGGCAATCCCAGACGCTTGGCCCGCATCGCAACTTGCTGCAGCGACTCTTCGCCGGTGACGTATAAGGCAGGCATTTGCTGGGCGAGCTGACACAGCGTCTGCAATAACAGCGTACTTTTCCCCGCCCCCGGATGCCCGCCAATCAGGATGGCCGAGCCCGGTACCATACCGCCACCAAGCACCCGATCAAACTCACCAATGCCTGCACTAAAGCGGGGCGTCTCTGCCAGAGAAACTTCTGCCAAATCAATAACTTTGGCTTGCTCTCCTGCCGCGCCAGCATAGCCACCGCTGGTCGCTGTGCGTTTATTGACAGCACCAAGCCGTACTTCACTCAGGGTATTCCACTGACCACAATTACTGCATTGGCCTTGCCACTTGCTGAAATCTTCTCCGCACTCACTGCAGACGTAAGCGACTTTCTGCTTGGCCATGCTTGTTACCCTACTCTCGGTCAGAAAATGAAGAAAAGGCAGCTAGGCTGCCTTTCGGGGATGAGTGATAATCCAAACTCAGCGCACCAGGCGTCAGAATGTACCCGGATAGGCTCCACCATCGAGCAGCAGATTCTGGCCGGTAATAAAACCGGAATGCGCACTGCACAAAAACACGCAGGCAGAGCCAAACTCTTCTGGCTGGCCAAAGCGCTTCGCCGGATGATTATTACGGCGCTGTTCACGCGCCTCTTCAGGCGAAATATTTCGACGCTTGGCCTCGCCCTTGAATACCTGCTCCAGACGATCTGTCTCGAAAGGCCCCGGCAGCAGATTATTAATCGTCACGTTATGTGCGACCGTCTCCCGCGCCAGACCTGCAACAAAGCCAGTCAATCCTGAACGTGCGCCATTAGACAGCCCCAATACCGCAATAGGAGCTTTAACAGCACCGGAAGTGATATTCACGATACGGCCAAAGCCACGCTCAATCATCCCATCCACAGCACGTTTCATTAGCTCAATAGGTGTGAGCATGTTGGCATCGACCGCCTTGTGCCAGGCTTCACGATCCCAGTCACGAAAATCACCAGGCGGAGGACCGCCGGCATTGGTTACCAGAATATCAATGGCAGGAAAGGCACTGATTGCAGCATCAACACCTTCCGGCGTTGTGATATCAATAGCAACCTCACGGACCTCAACACCATAACGCTCGCGAATTTCTTGCGCTGTTTCGCTTAGCGGGCCAGGAGTGCGCGCCACCAGAGTGAGGTTCACCCCTTCTGCCGCCAACGCTTGTGCGCAGGCCTTTCCTAGCCCCTTACTGGCAGCACAAACGAGTGCCTGCTTGCCTTGTAATCCGGTATCCACTGCCGTCTCCTTATTATCGCTATCACCAATGGTTAACGGTGATAGGGTACACTCAATTCATGAACGGCATCCACGAACACCTTGGCCTTTTCAGGCTCAACAAACTGATGTATTCCGTGGCCCAAATTAAAAACTTGTCCCGGATGAGCACCAAAGGACTCAAGAATAGTCGCCACCTCCGCACGAATTCGGTCTGCTCCGGCATACAGTACACACGGGTCCATATTTCCCTGAAGCGCTACCTGATGGCCAACACGACCTCTGGCTTGTCCAATATCCGTGGTCCAGTCCAGCCCCAGCGCATCGCACCCGGTTTCGGCCATTGACTCAAGCCACTGTCCACCATTTTTGGTGAAGAGAATAACCGGAACTTTACGGCCTTCATTTTCACGAATCAGCCCTGCTACGATCTTGTTCATGTAGGCCAGAGAGAACTCCTGATAGGCCCGATCACTCAGGCTGCCACCCCAGGTATCAAAAATCTGTACTGCCTGCGCCCCACAGCGAATCTGCTCATTCAGATAATCCGTCACTGACAACGCCAGCTTCTCCAACAGGGCATGCATTACCTCAGGGGTGTCATACATCATCGCCTTGATATGGCGGAAATCTTTGCTGGAGCCGCCCTCAACCATATAGGTTGCCAGCGTCCATGGGCTGCCAGAAAAACCAATGAGCGGCACTCGACCATTAAGAGCACCGCGAATAGTACTGACGCACTTCATGACGTAGCCAAGATCACTGGCAGCTTTAGGCACAGGCAACGCTGCCACATCCTGCTCGGTACGGAGCACTTTTCGAAACTTGGGACCTTCACCTGCCTCAAAGTAGAGACCCAGCCCCATGGCGTCAGGAATCGTCAGAATATCGGAGAATAAAATCGCGGCATCCAGATCAAACCGCTCCAGTGGCTGCAAGGTTACCTCGCAGGCAAAATCGGCATTTTTACAAAGACTCAGAAAGTCACCAGCCTGAGCACGAGTCGCCCGGTATTCGGGCAGGTAGCGCCCTGCCTGACGCATCATCCATACGGGAGTGCAATCAACGGGCTGACGAGCCAGCGCGCGCAAGAAACGATCGTTTTTCAGTTCTGCCATAACCTGAGCCTGGTTGCAGTGAAGCGACAAGCACTTCTCTCAAAATGGAAAACGGAATTGTACCTTCCCCGCTCACCAACGTCTTTGTTTGCGGACAATTGACCAGGCCAAAAAATAAAAAAGCCAGCATAAAGCTGGCTTTTTAGCGATCCCCGGGGATCAGACGGAAACGTCAACATTCAGGCCGAGACGACTGTCAGGATCAGGCTTGGCTTGCTGAGGGCCGCTACCGACGGTGCTTTCCTCAATAAGCTTCAGCGCCTGAGCGCCATTAGCCTTTTGTTGGTCCTGTGCCATCGCGGCAACTTTGACACCCAAAGTGTCATTGTAACTGAGGTTGCCAAGGGAACCGGAAACTGAACCAAGATCCATAAGCGTCCTCCTCAAAGTTAATGAATGATGATCGCAGTATGCGCGCATTTATTGGCAGGTGCCAGTCACGGGAAATATCCCGTGACAAAATGGCGGCATCAGAGCAATCGCCTGACTCAGGACTCCCGGCGACGACGTCTGATCTGGTACATGCCCAGAAGAACCATCAGCAGGGTTGCAGGCAGGAATACCCACTCTTTAGCCGGACGATCCAGAGTCATTTCAATCCCCTTCACTTCCCAGTCAAAGTCGATACCCTGTTCCTGAGCCACACTACCAAAATCGACCATATCGACTAAAACTTTACCGTCGTTCTGTGTCAATGTGAGACCAGCGGCAGCCAAACGTCCATCAGCATCAGGCTGCGACTGATCCATCGGCAGTTTGACGATTTTGGAGACATGGTCACCTTCGAGAGTATCCCCTTCTACCAGCAGGTGCAGATCCTCGCCCTGCGGGAGGCCCATAATGGTCTGATTAAGTTCAGCCACCGGTAGCTCAGCCGTAGGCGGATACACACGATCCCACCAGAAGCCTGGACGGAAGAAGGTAAAGGTAAGCAGTAACAGTGCCAGCGTTTCCCACCAGCGGTTACGTACGAACCAGAAGCCCTGCGTAGCAGCAGCAAATAGCAGCATGGCCGCAAGAGCACTCACCACCGTCAGCGCCAGGTGATACCAAGTATCAACACCGATCAGCAACAATTGGGTATTGAAGATAAACATGAAGGGCAGAATCGCCGTACGAATATCGTAGGTAAAACCCTGAATACCCGTTTTAATCGGGTCTGACTTGGCAATAGCCGCTGCGGCAAACGCCGCAAGACCTACTGGCGGCGTATCATCCGCAAGAATACCGAAGTAGAACACGAAGAGGTGCACCGCGATCAGCGGCACTACCAGACCGGACTGCGCCCCCAGTGAAACAATCACTGGCGCCATCAGTGTCGATACCACAATGTAGTTTGCTGTGGTAGGCAGCCCCATACCGAGAATCAAACTGATGATGGCAGTAAAGCCCAACATCAGCAGAATATTCCCGCCTGAAATGAACTCGACAAAGTCGGTCATCACCAGGCCAATACCGGTGAGCGTTACCGTACCAACCACGATCCCGGCAGCAGCAGTGGCCACTCCGATACCGATCATGTTGCGCGCACCGATCACCATACCATCCAGACCTTCATTCAGGCCCTGACGAACCGCTCCCGCGATGTTGCCTTCCTTGCGGAAATGAGCCATCAGTGGACGATGCGTCAGAACGATGAAGATCATGAAAAGCGTTGCCCAGAATGCACTCAGACCGGGCGAGAAACGCTCAACAGTCAAACACCAGACCAGCACAAAGATGGGGATCAAAAAGTACAGGCCCGCTTTTACCGTCGGGCCAGGCTCTGGCAACTCAAGTACCTCAGGATCATCCATGGTTACGTCAGGGAAGCGTGCGGAATAAGCCAGCAGCGCGATATAGGTCACCAGACAGAGGAGTGCAATGATCCAGGAAGCCGCGGCACCAAAGACCACTTTGACCCAACCGACTCCGTAATAAACCGCGGCAGAGAAAAGCACAAAGCCGACGATAACCGTCGCCCAGGTGAACAGTGTTTGCAGGAAGCCTGAACGCTTGCGGCGGGGCAGACCTTCCATACCGGCCTTCACCGCTTCAAGGTGAACAATGTAAAGCAGTGCGATATAGGAAATCAGTGCTGGCAGGATTGCCGCCTTAATAACCTCAATGTAGGGGACACCGACATACTCGACCATTAGAAACGCGGCAGCTCCCATAATGGGGGGAGTCAGCTGTCCGTTAGTCGAGGCAGCAACCTCAATGGCTCCAGCTTTCGTTCCTGGAAAGCCCACCCGCTTCATTAGGGGAATAGTAAAAGTTCCTGTCGTCACCACATTGGCGATAGAGGAGCCGGATACCAGACCGGAAAGGCCCGAGGAAACAACTGCAGCTTTGGCAGGGCCGCCACGCATGTGTCCCAAAAGAGAAAAGGCGACCTTAATGAAATATGCACCGGCTCCTGCTCTCTCCAGAAATGATCCAAATAACACAAACAGGAACACAAAGGATGTCGATACCCCAAGCGCTACACCAAAAACCCCCTCAGTGGTTAACCACTGGTGCGACATGGTTTTCGCAAGACTTGCACCTTTATGCGCAATAACATCAGGCATATAAGGGCCAGCAAAGGTGTAGATCAGAAATACCAGGGCAACCACCATCAAAGGCGGTCCAAGTGCACGTCGCGTGGCTTCCAGTAGCAAGATCATGCCGACAACAGCCGCGACCAGATCAAAATCAGTTGGCGCGCCAGCACGATTCGCCAGCTGATCATAGAAGAGGAACAGGTAGCTGGCAGAAAATGCACCGAGTAATGCCATGCCCCAGTCCTGCAAAGGGACATGATGGCGAGGAGAGGACTTAAAGGCCGGATAAGCCATAAAGGCCAAGAAGATAGCAAAAGCCAGATGAATAGCTCGCGCCTCAGTGTCATTCAGAACACCGAAGTGAAACATGAAGGGCAAAGGTGAGGCATACCACAGCTGAAACGCAGACCATAGAAAAGGAATGATTATCAGTAGTTTGGCAGCTAATCCCTGAGGCACACGGCCTCCGGTATCCGCTTGGGCAACCATGTCCTGAGCATCCACTGGGGCTGCATTGGAAGAGTGACTCATATCGAACTCCAAAAAAGACACGAAACGCAAAAAGCCGCTCAGCAGCGGCTTTGCGAGGCCTGAATGCTTCCAGGCCTACCTGAGACAAGAAATTATTTGATCAGGCCAGCTTCTTTGTAGTACTTCGCCGCACCATCATGCAGAGGCGCTGACAGACCACTCTTAACCATGTCTTCTTTAGTCAGAGTTTCGAAGGCAGGGTGTAAACGCTTAAAGTCTTTGAAGTTTTCAAAAACGGCTTTGGTCAGCGCATACACAACGTCATCAGAAGTATTGGTAGAACTTACCAGAGTAGCAGCGACACCAAAGGTGTGGATGTCTTTTTCAGAACCACGGTACATAGAGGCAGGAATCACGGCCTGACGGTAGTAGGAGTGATCAGCTACCAGTTTTTCTACGACAGGACCGGAGATTTGCACCAGATTGGTATCACAAGCAGTAGTTGCTTCCTTGATAGAGCCGTTAGGGTGACCCACGACATAAACGATGGCATCGACCTTGTTGTCACAAAGCGCTTTTGCCTGCTCCGCTGGTTTCAGTTCAGAAGCCAGAGACAGATCCTCCATGGTCATACCAGATGCTTTAAGCAGCACTTCAAAGGTATTGCGAGAGCCTGAGCCTGGATTACCAACATTAACGCGCTTGCCTTTAATATCATCAAAGTTTTTGATATTGGCATCAGCACGAGCAACCATAGTCAGTGCTTCAGGGTGGAGAGAGAAGACCGAACGCAGCTCTTTGAAAGCCCCCTGATCAACAAACTGATCCTTACCTTCATAGGCGTTGTACTGTACATCAGATTGAGCCACACCAAAGTCCAGTTCGCCTGCACGAATGGTGTTGATGTTGTAAGCAGAGCCACCAGTACTTTCCACAGAACAACGGATACCGTGCTCTTTACGGTCCTTATTTACCAGCTTACAAATCGCACCGCCCGTAGGGTAGTAGACACCAGTGACACCACCAGTACCGATGGTAATAAATTCTTGGGCCTGAACGGATGCAGCGACACTAAGGCTGGCTGCGGCGAGAGCAGTAACAACGGTCTTTTTTAAAGACATGTTCTTCTCCATCTTTTTATATGTTGATTGTAGGGCATGGTTTGCAGTCTTAATTCCTGCAAAGTCAGCCCAACATTATTCACATATCCATTCTCGCCTAAAGTAAAAAATGAATTTTCTTACCAATTTCTTGCTAAAAAATAGATAACTACAGAGTTTTATTCCAGGAAGTCAAAATAATACTCTGAATTAATAAACCAACTGCACTAAAAAGACCTTTCCAATGTCAGGTTTCTAGGCTGTCGTAGTGTCTAAACACAAGTAGAGAACGAAATAACTAGCTCAGAAAGTACGGAATAAGGGGCGTTTGACTGGCCTTGGCCAAGCCTTTTTTCACGCATAAAAAAACACCCTGACCATTTCTGATCAGGGTGTCGGTGTTGGATGCCTGGCAATGACCTACTCTCACATGGGGAAACCCCACACTACCATCGGCGCAGACGCGTTTCACTGCTGA
>NZ_JBKKHQ010000004.1:0-54116 GCF_046614695.1 Pokkaliibacter sp. CJK22405 | reverse complement strand
CGGGAATAGCTCAGTTGGTAGAGCACGACCTTGCCAAGGTCGGGGTCGCGAGTTCGAGTCTCGTTTCCCGCTCCAATTATGGCGATCCAACCGACACGCCTACTTCTAAAAATCATCTCCTGCTTATTCAAAAGACTTCAGCGATCTGCTGAGGTGCATCTTCGCGTGTATCTCTGGATTAACCCTGGGGTTGGATCAGGCCGAATAATGCATTGGCATTAATCAGCCCGTAGGTCTGTCTTTGTTAGTGCACTGCTTTGCCAAAGCGCTCTTTTAGTGCTTCGTAATCAAAATCAAGCCCTTCACGCTCTGCTTCAAAGCGAAGTTCCTCAATATTCTGGTAGAATTCGATCTCTTCATCATCGAGATAGTGCAGGCAGTCGCCACCGAAGAACCAAAACAGGTCACGGCTCACTAAATGGGTGTGTTGTGGGTAGAGTCTCACCACTTGCGTGATGACGTCCTGCCCTTCGGTGTGCCAGTCGCTGCTGTGCTCTGCCATGGACTCGGCAAGATGGCGGAAATTATCCAGAAAAATCTCATCGGTCTCGGTGATTTGTTCATCACTGAAGTCCGGCAGTTTTTCCAGCGCCGTCAAGCTTTCAAGAAGCGTATCAAGGTGATACTCAAACCATTGTTGATCGTTCATTAAGACATCCGTTATTGCACTAGAGCGTGGTGTCGAGGGCGTCATAGAGTCAATCGGCCTTCGGGTCGGCTCATATTGTATTAATTCATCACTCGCAACGCATTGGTTCATTGAAGATTGGTTGAAAAGTCGTCGACTTCACCCAAGAATCTACGGCCACTGTCTGACTGGGGAAAGTTTATGACCAACGCATTGACCCTGCGAGGTTTGCGAAAAGTATATGGGAACGGTTTCGAGGCTCTTAAAGGCATCGATATGACCGTTGAGCAGGGGGATTTTTTCGCATTGCTGGGGCCAAATGGCGCTGGGAAGTCCACCACTCTTGGAATTGTTTCTTCACTGGTGCGTAAGTCCGGCGGAGAGGTTTCTGTATTCGGCTATGACCTGGACTCTGAAATGTCCAAGGCAAAAACGATGCTGGGGGTTGTGCCGCAGGAGTTTAACTTTAATCAGTTTGAGAAGGTGTGGAATATCGTCATCACTCAGGCTGGCTACTACGGTATTCCTGCTGAGATTGCGGCGCCACGGGCAGAGAAACTGCTTAAGCAACTGGATCTTTGGGATAAGCGCAACAACGTATCGCGTATGCTGTCGGGTGGTATGAAGCGTCGCCTGATGATTGCTCGTGCGCTGGTGCACAATCCGCGTCTGCTTATTCTGGATGAGCCGACCGCAGGCGTAGATATCGAGCTTCGGCGCTCTCTGTGGGACTTTCTTCGCAAGATTAATGCAGAGGAAGGTACAACCATCATTCTGACTACGCACTATCTCGAAGAGGCTGAAAATCTCTGCCGTAATATCGCCATCATTAATAAAGGCGAGATTATCGAGAATACGTCCATGCGCCAGTTACTCTCAAAATTGAATGTCGAAACCTTCCTTCTGGATATTGCCAAGCCTATTCAAGCAAGCGATGTGCCTCAGGTTGAGGGCTATCCTATCAGCCTGGTGGGCGAGACGACATTGCAGGTGGATGTTGAGAAATCTCAGGGCATTAACGCTTTGTTCGCTGGGCTGCAGGCGGCAGGTATAGAGGTTAACAGTATGCGAAATAAAGCCAACCGACTGGAGGAGTTGTTTGTGTCCCTCGTAACGGAGAGCGCTAAATGAATTCTAGAGAACTCTTTATTGCCTTCTGGACCATTCTGGTCAAAGAGATTCGCCGTTTCTCAAGAATCTGGGTGCAGACGATTCTTCCGCCTGCGATCACCATGACGCTGTATTTTGTGATTTTCGGTAATCTGATCGGAAGCCGGATTGGTGAGATGGGTGGCTTTACTTACATCCAGTTCATTGTGCCGGGTCTGATTATGATGTCAGTCATCACCAGTTCTTACGGTAACGTTGTCTCCTCGTTCTATGGCACCAAATTCCAGGGCCATATTGAAGAGTTGCTGGTATCACCTGTGCCTAACTGGGTGATCTTGCTGGGATACGTGTTGGGAGGTGTGGCGCGCGGCCTTGCCGTGGGCTTTATTGTGACCTTGTTGTCGCTGTTCTTTACCCATCTGAACATTCATCACATCGGGATTACGGTGTTGGTGGTTTTCCTGACCGCTTTCCTTTTCTCACTGGGTGGGTTTGTGAATGCGGTGTATGCCAAAAGCTTCGATGATATTTCCATCGTGCCGACTTTTGTGCTGACGCCTCTCACCTATCTGGGTGGTGTGTTCTATTCGATCACTTTGCTGCCTGTGTTCTGGCAGGGAGTGTCTCAGATCAACCCAATCCTTTATATGATTAATGCCTTTCGGTACGGCATTCTTGGCGTTTCAGATATTAATGTAGGTCTGGCTATAGTCATCATTCTGATCTGTAGCATCCTGCTGTTCTGGTTCTGCCTGAGCTTGCTGAAATCCGGCAAGGGCATTCGTCACTGAGGTTGCTATGCATAATACCGAGTCGTTGCTAAAACAGGCGCATGCACCGCTGGGTGAAAAGTCTAACTACGTTGATCGATATGATTCATCGCAGCTTTGTCCTATTCCACGTCACCAGATCTATTCTGGCGAGTGCTACCGGTGGGATGACTGGACGGGCTATGAGATCAGCTGGCTTAACCCTAAAGGGAAACCCTTGGTTCGCGTCGGTCTTTTTCGTGTGCCGGGTTGCTCGCCGTCTATTATCGAGAGTAAGTCGTTCAAGCTGTATTTGAACTCTTTTAATGGCTCCCGATTTGAGACGGAATCGGAGGTTGTTGATCTGATGACCAAGGATCTAAGTGCAGCCGCAGGGGCGCCTGTGCAAGTCCGTTTGCTAAAGGTAGCTGATGCTCCTGCCGTATTGGGCTTACCCGGAGCATGTATAGATGATTTGGATGTTGAGATATTGCATTACGCGCCTGAGGCTTCATTGCTTTCCACGGCTAGTGGCCAGGAGGTGGTTGAAGAGCGTCTCTACAGCGACTTGCTTAAATCCAACTGTCCGGTTACCAGTCAGCCGGACTGGGGTTCGGTCGTCATTGATTACCGCGGTACGCCAATTCATCATGAGGGGCTCTTGGCCTACATCGTTTCGTATCGGGATCATGGTGATTTTCATGAGCAATGCGTTGAGCAGATCTTTACTGACATCATGGAGCAGTGCCGTCCGGAGAGGTTGACGGTCTATGCGCGCTATGTGCGAAGAGGTGGGTTGGATATTAACCCCTGGCGGTCAACTGAGCCCGGCGAGCCTGATGATATCAGGCTGTCACGTCAGTAAGTTTGATAGATACAAAAGGGAAGCATCATGGCTTCCCTTTTTATTATTCTGCGCTCAAAAAGCCTGCAGCTACTCCTGAAGTAATGAAAAGCTCTCGCTGGCTTGCTGAGCCAGCCCCAGTTTCTCTTCCAGTTGTGCAATATCTTTTTTCACGATGTGATGCAGATCGCGAGATTCCTTAAGCATTTCTTCAATGAAAGCGTGATGCTGGGTTTTGGGTCTAATGCCGGCAAGCCCTGTTTCAAGTTCACTGGTTGTGGCTTGAAGTACGGCAATCTGTTCCTGGTACTCAGGTAGTTGAGCAGTGCTGTACCAGAGTAAGTCGCCAATCTTTCCGCGCAAGTTCTCCAAAGCTTCTGCAGGCAAATCCTCGCCCGCAGTCAAAGCCTCGGAGCAGCTTTGTTGTGCAAGTTTTAGCTCGCCAAGAGTATCTTTCCACTGCGTTAAGGTGTTTCCCGCGTTTTCGCTCTCGCTGGTATAGTTGGGGCCAAAAGCGGTGAAAACCTGTTTCATACTGTCTTTCAGTGTTGGCAGGTTCTGTAGTGTCTTGTTGAGCTCAGAGTTAAGAGTCGCAAGATGTTTACTGTCTTCAGTAGCCTGGCGCAGTGTCTTATTCAGCGCTCCAATCATTTTTGCCAATGCGGCGAGCTCGTCTTTAGGGTTGCCGGTTGCTTGTAAAATCCCTTCTTCGCTCACGCCTGCATCATTACTCAGTTGAAGTTCCGGGGCGTAGGAAGAGGCTACTCGGGTCAACGAAGAGTGAATGCTTTGCCAAAAACTTTCCTCGTCGGTGCTTTGCAGTGCTTGTTTCTCTGCATGGAGAAACATAAGTCGCATTGCGGTTGTCTGAACCTCTGCAGGTTGGTCAGGGTGAAGTTCAAAGCCGCTATTATCGGGGCGTAGCGATTTATAATGAAGAATAGTGTGTTGGAGTGCCTGATTGAGATGATGTCGATAAGTAGGAGATTCGGGCTCATCACTGAAGCCCTCAAGATCAAGATCGGGTAGGTGGTCAGGCTGCTTGTTGAGTTTCTCGCGTAGCCGCTTGATACGCTGGTTCTGGTAGCGGGTGAAAATGCCAAGAAACACCAGTAGCACTAACAAAACCACGACGGCCTCGATGGCGAACAGAGTCATTGGGTCCTGTGAACTCATGCAACTATCCTGTGACGATGATTTTGAATATCAAGCTTTAATCGTTAATAAAACTCATTATTATCTAACGCAGTAGCGTAACCAGCCGGTCATGCTCCCATTAGTGTATTAATAGGGGCATCAGGCAATTCCTTAAACGCAACTCCTTGAATTTCAGGTTATTACTATGTCGTCCTGAGTGGCGTTTCGTTCCCTCGGGTTGGCAGGTTTCAAATAGCCTCAGCTGGAAAGTATAGAGTTTAATTATATGGATGCATTGTCATTACTTGAGAATCGGGTTTCTTTCAGCAAGTTAGGTGGTGAAGCGCCCACTCCTGAGCAGCGGGCACTATTCTGGAAGGCTGCGATGCGAGCTCCTGATCACGGGGGAATACATCCCTGGCGTTTTATAGAGGTTGAGGGTGAGGCCAGGATGCGTCTCGGCGAGGTTTTCGCTCAGGTGGCTATGGAGAATGACCCTGATGCTGCGCCGGAGTTTCTCGAAAAGTGTTTGAATATGCCGCTGAGAGCGCCTCTGCTGATAGTTGTCGTGGCCTGTTACTCTGAGAATCCTAAAGTGCCTCGCTTTGAGCAAATGTTGTCAGCAGGAGCTGCGGCGCAGAATATTCTTCTCTCTGCTTTCGCGCAGGGTCTAGGGGCTATCTGGCGCACGGGCTGGGTAGCGGAAGATGCCAGTATTTCGCGCGCTTTGGGCCTTAAAGAAAATGAGCAGAATATCGGTATGCTTTATGTGGGTCAGCCTGCACAGGCTGTGCCGTCTGCACCTGTTTTGAATGCCGCTGACCACGTGTCGCAATGGAAAGGGGAATGATGGGGTTGGAGAAAGCGTTGCGCCAAGTGCAGCAGCGACTGGATTCCATTCCGTTGACAGCAGCGATGCAGCTGGAGCCATTGGTGCTTTCAGAGCGTGACCTAAGCCTGTGTGCCCCCATTGAGCCAAACGTTAATGATAAAGGCACAGGATTTGGTGGTGCGCTCGCTTCTGTTGCGACTCTGGCGGGGTGGGCGCTGGTTTCTGTATTGGCCGAGCGGGTCGAGCCGGGAGCTTTTGAAGTGGTCGTTCATAAAAGTAATCTGGAATATCAGAAGCCCGTCCGCTCCAGCTTTACCGCAAAGGTTGGACTGCCAGAAGAGTCAGAGCTGGACTCATTTGAACAAAAGCTTAAAGAGCGAGGAAAGGCGGCTTTAAATCTTATGGTGCATCTTATTGCTGATGATGGCATCGCGATGCTACTGACTGGACGCTTTGTGGCATACCGTTCTCAGTAAGGAAAATTTTTAAAAAGTGCTTGCGTTTCAAAAACCTAATAGTTACATTACGCACCGCGTTCAGCGATGAACGCTTTCGGTGAGGTGTCCGAGTGGCCGAAGGAGCACGCCTGGAAAGTGTGTATGTCGAAAGGCATCGAGGGTTCGAATCCCTCCCTCACCGCCAAATTCAAGAAAAAGCCCTGCAGTGAAAGCTGCAGGGCTTTTTCGTTTTTGTCGCGTGGATATCTTGCCCATGGTTAGAACTGAGCGTCTTTTGGAGCTTCTGCAGCTATTGCGCCACTATCGGCGACCTGTGAGCGCGCATGTGCTTGCGCAAAAACTGAATGTCAGTATCCGAACTCTGTATAGGGACATAGCCAGTTTGCAGTCTCAAGGGGCGCAGATTGAGGGCGAGCCTGGGCTTGGATATGTGATGAAGCCTGGCTTTATGTTGCCGCCTCTCATGTTTGATCTGAGTGAAATTGAGGCTTTAGTGCTGGGGGTAAGGTTGGTCGCAGAGCAGGGTGATCCTGCATTGGCGCAAAGCGCCTTGCGGATGCTTGAGAAAATCAGTGCTGTGCTTCCTTCTCATGTCAGCAAGGAGTTGCATGATTGTTCGTTGCTATTAGGTGCCGGACGGTCTATGCCTCATGCGGGTCATGGCGTTGATATCGAGCTTTTGAGGTCGTCGATTCGGCAGGAAAAAAAGGTCAAGATCCGGTACTTGGATGTGGCTGGAGAGTTCTCAGAGAGAACTGTCTGGCCATTTGCGCTGGTCTATTTTGATCAAAGCCGAGTTCTGATGTGTTGGTGTGAGCAGCGTGATGCGTTCAGGAGTTTTCGTGCAGACCGAATTCAGGAAGCGTTGATGGCTGACGAGCATTACCCTTCCAGCCGTCAGAAATTGCTCGCTCAGTGGCGTGATTCTGAATATGTGCCCGGGCGAAGTCTACTGCCAGAAATTGACAGTATCTCCACTTAAGATGAGCGGATTATCAATCGCGTCTTAAGGAGTAAATATGCATTCAACGCTCACGTCTCATCTGAATTTTGATGGTAATGCCCGACAAGCGCTGGAGTTTTATCATGCGGTTTTTCATGGTTCGCTAAGTCTGGTGACCTACCGTGAGGCTGGTCTTGCAGAGCAGGGGGTGGATTCGGAAGCGATTATCTGGGGACAGCTGATAAGTGATAATGGCTTTCGAGTGATGGCCTTTGATGTGCGTAAAGATATGCCATGGAGTCAGGGTGATAATGCATTTTATTTAGTGCTTGAGAGTGCTGATCAAAACCAGGCCCAGCGTCATTGGTATGATCTTTCTGTGGGGGCTGAGGTGCTGCAGCCCGCTCTATGGCATGTTGAAAGATCGCTTTGGGGTTACATGGGTGATAAGTGTTATTGGGATACGGTCGAAAAGAGCTAGTTAATCCTCAATGGCAAAAAAACCGGCGCAAGGCCGGTTTTTTATTTTGCTGTAGAGATCAGCCCATGGCTTCTCTCGGCGACAGGATCTTCATCGTGTTTGTGCCGCCTTGTTGCCACATGACACTGCCTTTGGTCAGGATGATCAGATCATCCATTCCAATAAGGCCTTTACTTACCAGCATTTCACAGACGCCGCGGGAAATTTCTTCCTCGGACAGTTCTGTTGCATCGTAGTAAAGTGGCTGAACACCTCGGTAAAGAGCCATTTTGTTCAGTGGCTTGGTGTTGTGAGACAGGGCAAAGATCGGCAGGCCTGAGCTGATTCGTGACATCCAATGAGGGGTCGAGCCAGTTTCGGTGATGGCTACAATTGCTTTTACACCTTGCAGGTGATTGGCGGTGTACATCGCCGCCATCGCAATGGCTTCGTCCTTGCGCTTAAAGGTGCCATCCATACGATGGCGGGATTTGTAAGCGCTTGGATGTTGCTCTGCGCCCAAGCAGGCGCGCGACATGGCTTTTACTGTTTCAATTGGGAATGCACCAGCGGCAGTTTCTGCTGATAGCATGACTGCATCAGTGCCATCCAATACTGCGTTGGCTACGTCCATTACCTCTGCGCGTGTTGGCATGGGGCTCTGGATCATGGATTCCATCATTTGTGTGGCAGTAATAACCAGACGGTCGAGTGTGCGAGATCGTGCAATCAGATGCTTCTGAACGCCTACGAGACGGGCATCGCCAATCTCAACGCCCAAATCTCCGCGAGCAACCATCACGGCATCAGAGGCAATAATGATCTGATCAAGCACTGCATAATCGTTAACAGCATCGGCGCGCTCAATTTTGGCCACGATGCCAGCATTGCTGCCTGCTGCCTGCAGTAAACGACGAGCCTCTTCAATATCTCCGGCACAGCGAGGGAAGGAAACGGCAACATAATCGACGCCAATAGCGGCGGCAGTTTTGATGTCTTCCTTATCCTTATCGGTCAGCGCGGGGGCTGAAAGACCGCCACCTTCACGATTGATACCTTTGTTGTTGGAGAGTTTGCCTGCAACTTCAACCTTGCAGTGCATCTGCGTGCCTTCGATATGATCAACGACCAATACGACACGGCCATCATCCAATAGCAGGCGATCGCCAGGGTTGCAGTCTTCGGCAAGTTCTTTGTAGTCAACGCCGACGCGAGTGGCGTCGCCTTCATCACGTCCAAGCGCGGTGTCGAGGATAAAATCCTGACCGATGCTCAGGGTGATTGGGCCATCCTTAAACCGTGAAATACGGATTTTTGGCCCCTGAAGATCACCAAGAATGGCAACGTAAGAGTTGAGTTCTTCGGCAATGCTGCGAACGCGCTCGGCTCGCATGCGGTGCTCTTCAGCGCTGCCGTGGGAGAAGTTCAACCGAACAACGTTAACACCTGCGCAAATCAGTTCGCGAAGAACTTCTGGTTGCTCACTGGCAGGTCCCAGGGTGGCGACTATTTTCGTGCGACGCATAAGCTCACTCGTTATCTGGATGAATTACTTGGCGGAGACCAGGGCGATGGTGTTATCCAGCATGCGGTTGGAGAAACCCCACTCGTTGTCATACCAGGCCAATACTTTCACCAGATTGCCATTGACGCGGGTCTGGGTCGAGTCAAAAGAGGAGGAGCGTGGGCAGTGGTTAAAGTCCACAGATACCAGTGGCAGCTCGTTATAAGCCAGCACGCCTTTTTCGCCCATGGAGCCTTCGGCGGCAGCTTTCATTATGCTGTTGATTTCTTCTTTGCTGGTTTCGCGTTTGGCGACGAAAGTCAGGTCAACAACAGAAACGTTGATGGTAGGTACGCGAACAGCGAAGCCATCAAGACGACCTGCTAATTCTGGCAGCACCAAGCCTACAGCTGCAGCAGCACCGGTTTTGGTTGGAATCATTGACTGGGTAGCAGAGCGGGCACGATAAATATCAGAGTGATAAACGTCGCTCAGGTTTTGGTCGTTGGTGTAGGCGTGAATAGTGGTCATCAAGCCGTTATCAATGCCGACAGTGTCGTTCAGTGCTTTAGCCAATGGTGCCAGGCAGTTTGTTGTGCAGGAGGCATTGGAAATAATGGTGTGGTCGGCAGTCAGAACGTCATCGTTGACGCCATAAACTACTGTTGCGTCTACATTGGTGCCTGGTGCGGAAATAATGACTTTTTTTGCACCAGCTTCAATGTGCAGTGCTGCTTTCTCACGGGAAGTGAAGAGGCCGGTGCACTCATAGACGACATCAACGTTCAGTGCGCCCCAGTTAAGTTTTGCGGGGTCACGCTCTGAAGAGATTGCAATCTCATCACCGTTTACATAGAGCTTATCGCCTTCAGCTTTTACTTCGCCATTAAAACGGCCATGTACAGTATCAAACTGAGTGAGGTGGGCATTGATCTTGGCGTCGCCCAGATCATTAATTGCAACCACCTGGATGCGATCGCGGTAACCATTCTCGTACAGAGCACGCAGAACATTGCGGCCGATGCGGCCATAACCGTTAATAGCTACACGAATTGTCACAACAAGATCCTCGCTTCATTAGAGCAGTGTGCTTTAAGAGGTCTCGCTTCAGGCTGGCTCTAGAGCTCAGGCGGGGCACCCGGAGGGGATGTCAGGCTTGAAAAATATCTTTGTGAAGCGCAGTCAGAAGTGTTCAGAGGCCTCTTTATTATTTGGTAAGAACATTACATCAATAGGGCGGTTTTTTCTACAATCGAGGCAGACTCAAGTCAAATATTTTAGTAATATTACCAAAAAGACTCGGGTGCGCTCGGGCATTGGCATTGAGGAAATGATATGAATCCGATCTTGGCGGAAGTGACTGAACGCATCATTAAGCGTAGCCAGTCCAGCCGATCAGCTTATGTAGAATCCATGAAGGCCGCACAAGAGAAGGGGCCATACCGAGGTACTCTTGGGTGCGGTAATCTGGCTCATGGATTTGCAGCTTGTGGTCAACAGGATAAAGAGACCCTCAAGCTGATGAATCAGGCTAACGTAGCCATTGTTTCTTCCTATAACGACATGCTTTCTGCGCATCAACCGTTTGAGCATTTCCCCGCAATTATCAAAGAAGCCGCCCACGAGATGGGATCCGTGGCTCAGTTTGCGGGCGGTGTGCCGGCCATGTGTGACGGTGTTACACAGGGCGAACCCGGTATGGAGTTGTCCCTCTTCTCTCGCGACGTGATTGCTATGTCCACAGCGGTCGCGCTGTCGCACAACATGTTTGATAGTGCACTGTTTTTAGGCGTGTGTGACAAAATTATTCCCGGTCTGGTGATAGGTGCACTGCGTTTTGGTCATCTGCCTGGTGTTTTTGTGCCAGCTGGTCCAATGGTTTCAGGCTTGCCGAACAAGGAAAAAGCACGTATTCGTCAGCTTTTTGCTGAAGGTAAAGTCGGACGAGATGAGCTGCTTGAGGCTGAGTCACAGTCTTACCATAGTCCAGGCACCTGTACGTTCTATGGCACGGCGAATTCGAACCAGATGCTCATGGAAATTATGGGTCTTCACCTGCCGGGCGCAGCTTTCTTCAATCCGAATACGCCAATGCGTGATGCCTTAACCGCAGAAGCTGCTCGTCAGTCGATTCGTAATAGCCATGTGGGAGGCAAGTATCGTCCTCTTTATGAAATTGTCGACGAGAAGAGTGTGGTGAATGCGATTGTTGCTCTGATGGCAACGGGTGGTTCAACTAACCATACGCTTCACTTAATCGCGATGGCTGCAGCTGCAGGTGTTCGTATCGATTGGCAGGACTTTGCAGATATCTCCTCAGTTACTCCGCTTCTATGTCGTATCTATCCCAATGGCCAGGCAGATGTGAATCACTTCCAGGCGGCGGGTGGTGTGGGTTTCCTCGTTCGTGAGCTTCTTGATGCTGGCTTGCTACATGAAGATGTGAAGACTGTCGTCGGAGACTCGCTGCGTGATTACACGAAAGAGCCTTTCGTTGAAGGGGGTAAGCTTGCATGGCGTGAGGCGCCTGAGAACTCCCTTGATGAATCTGTCCTTCGTCCTGTTTCTCGTGCTTTCCATAGGGAAGGTGGTTTGCGTCTTCTGACCGGCAATCTGGGTCGTGGAGTCATTAAGGTCTCCGCTGTAGACGAAGAACACCAGATTGTTGAGGCTCCAGCCCGCGTTTTCCATGACCAGCTGGATCTGGCCGCCGCCTTCAAGCGTGGTGAGCTTGAGTGTGACTTTATTGCGGTCGTGCGCTTTCAGGGGCCTGCGGCATGCGGCATGCCTGAACTCCATAAAATGACGCCCTATCTGGGCGTGTTGCAGGACAAGGGCTTTAAAGTTGCCTTGGTGACAGACGGTCGTATGTCTGGAGCGTCAGGTAAAGTGCCTGCGGCAATCCATGTCTGTCCGGAAGCTGTCAATGGTGGTGCGCTTGCTCGCGTCAAAGATGGTGACATGGTGCGCCTCAATGCAACAACGGGTGAGCTTGCTGTGCTGGTCGATAGTGCCGAGTTTGAAGCTCGTGAGACGGTGACGATGCCTCCATCAATCACTCAGGGCATGGGACGTGAGCTGTTTGCCTGGATGCGTCAGTCTGTGAATGCTGCAGAGCAGGGCGCTACGGTATTTGGGCAGCTGGAGGCTTACCGTGACTAAATGGTCGCTGGTGGGAGATGTCGGCGGAACGAATGCCCGATTTGCTCTGGTAAGAGACAGTGAAGTGGCCCTGCAGTATATCGAGGTGCTGGCCTGTAAGGACTTCGACAATCTCGATGGGGCTGTTGCAGCTTATTTATCCAAGCAAAATGTTGAGGTGTCTGAAGCCTGTATTGCTTTCGCCTGTCCTGTGCATGGTGCAGAGATCAAGATGACCAATAATCATTGGTCTTTTGATAAGGAGACCATGCAGCAGAGATTAGGCCTGAAAACATTTAAATGCCTTAATGATTTTACTGCCATGGCGTTAGGAATGCCTTTGCTGGCAGGTAATGACTTAATGCTGAATGGTGGCAACGCTAAGGCGGCTCCTGATAAGCCAAGACTGGTGATTGGTCCTGGCACAGGCTTAGGGGTTTCTGCGCTGGTGTGGCACAGCGGTCAATGGCTGCCATTATCCACTGAAGGCGGTCATGTTAACTGGGCCCCTGTAGATGAGTGGGAAATGTCGCTCTGGCAATGGTTACGGGAGAAGCATGAACGTATCTCTGCAGAGCGGTTGCTTAGTGGTGCAGGGCTCCTTTTGCTGTATCAGGGGTATTGTGCTTTGCGTGGTCTGCCGGAGCGGTGCGAGAAGCCTGCGGATGTCACGGATCGGGCTATTAAAGAGCGGGACGAGCTCTGTCTGGAAGTTCTGAGTCATTTCTGCCGTATTCTGGGCGGCGTCAGTGGTGATGCTGCGCTGACTTTGGGAGCTTTGGGCGGTGTCTATATCTGCGGCGGGATTGTTCCGCGTTTCCCTGAGTTGTTCGTGCAGAGTGGCTTTCGTGCGCAATTTGAAGCTAAAGGTCGTCTGAGTAGTTATATGAAAGATATTCCCGTGTGGTTGGTGAGGGCGGAGTATCCCGGTTTGATGGGGTCTGCTGCAGGCCTGTTCAACGACGCGGTCTAAGTTTTTGACTGGTGGGGAAGGATCCCCAAGTGCCTTGTGCCGAGAGTAATCTCGGCTTTTTTTTGCCTGTAAGAAACAGGGCTTGTCGTAGAGCTTTGTAGTTCAGTGCACTATGATGCCAAGCGCGACAGGATTATCAGGAGAGAATAATGTCAGTGACTCCTTTGGCTGGGATATTTGGTTGCGAGGGTTTGGAGCTTTCGCAAGCAGAAGCCGCCTTTTTTCGTGAAGCCAACCCACTTGGACTGATTCTATTTAAGCGTAATTGCGAGAGTCCTGAGCAGGTCAAGCGTCTGACCGATAGTTTTCGTGAGGCGGTGGGGCGTCAAGATGCGCCGATACTTATTGATCAAGAGGGAGGGCGAATCCAGCGAATGCAGCCCCCGATATGGCCTCAACATCCTTCTTCTCGCGATATTGGTCTTATCGCTGATAAAGATCTTGAAAGCGGCAAGCGTTTAGCATGGCTTAACGCGCGGCTGATCGGTGATGAGCTTGCTGAAGTTGGGGTTAATGTCGATGCGGCCCCTGTGCTTGATTTATTGGTAAATGGCGCGAATGAAGTTATTGGCTCGCGAGCGTTTTCAATGGTTCCAGAGATTGTTGCCGAGCTGGGGCGTGCCAGTTGTGATGGTTTTCTTGCCTCCGGCATTATCCCGGTCATCAAGCACATGCCAGGTCATGGCTATGCTCAGGCAGACAGTCATATTGAGCTGCCTTTTATTGATCGCTCCGCTGAAGTGCTTTGGGGTGAGGATATGTTGCCGTTTAGGGAGCTGAGTTCTATGCCTTGGGCGATGACGGCTCACATTATGTATCCGTCTCTGGATCCCGAGTTCCCCTGTACGCAGTCCGCACACATTATTTCTCATTGGATCCGCGAGAAAATTGGTTTTCAGGGAGTGCTGATCACTGATTGTATTCATATGAATGCACTTAAAGGTACTCATGCAGAGCGCGCGAAAGCCAGTCTGGATGCTGGAGTAGATCTCATTCTGAACTCTCATGGTTCTGTAAACGAGATGGAAGCGGTTGCTCAAGAGGTTTGTGCTTTGGAAGGCAAGGCTTTGCAGCGTGTCACTCACTCGTTAACGCTGCTTGGGAAGGTGAGGCTTTCTGCGGCTGAACGAGAGGTGATGTTTGCCGAGCGTCAGGAGTTACTTGGCTAAGAATTGTCAGAATCTCAATGGTTCCTCTGAGCGCTTAAGGCAAGAGGTCTTCTGTGCTCAGTGGCGAGAGAAATAGTGCGGAAAAATACAGAATAGATCTGGTGCTTGATAAAGGTGCGATCAGAATATAAAAGCCATGTGTCTTATATTTAATAAGGCTTGGAAAGGGAAGGGTAGATTGAAGAGATCGTGAGTAAGGTCACCGGCCTGCCGATAAGTTTAAGAGCACCCGAAAGCCCTCAGTCCGGCAACCTCCTCACTGGGGCTGTACATTACCTTTTCATTTGCCGAACTGACAAGTGTTTTTTGTAAGTTTAGTAAAAAAAAATGGTAGTTTTAGTGTGTTAACCAAGCGAGACACTCTTTATAGTGTGCCTACTCCATTGAAAGTTTGTTAATAAAACTACAAAAAAGTCGCCTCAAGCCTTGTTGAACGTCTGTGTAGACGTCCATGCTGCTAGCGAACCATACGACCTGGATGTTTTTAAGAGGAAAACCTCACATGAAGTTGAACATGACGCCTGCCTGGCAAGCGCTGCAAGCTCATCGTAATGCCACTAAAGATCTCAACCTGAATACCCTTTTCGCTCAAAGCCCAGATCGCTTCGAGCGCTTTTCACGTTCTCTTCAGGGGTTGAAGTTTGATTTCTCCAAGCAGCTGGTGACTGAAGAAACGCTGCGCAAGTTGATCGCTTTGGCTGAGCAGCAGGGGTTGACTGATCGTATTGCAGACCTGTTTGGCGGTAAAAAGCTCAATATCACTGAGGACCGTCCGGCACTTCACACCGCATTACGTGATCGCTCAATTTATTCTCTTGATGATGATGGTCAGGCTGTCAGCCACGAAGTTCAACGCGTTCTTGACCAGATGCGTCCGTTTGTCGACAAGGCGCGTTCAGGTCAGTTTAAAGGTTTCACTGGTGAAGCGATTCGTGACTTTGTTCATATTGGTGTTGGTGGCTCTGATCTTGGTCCAAATCTGGCGTGCCAGGCCCTCGAGTCAGGTAAGCCTGGTCCTGTAAATATGCACTTTGTCTCCGGTATGGATGGTGTACAGATTGTTGACTTCCTGAACCAGCTGGAGCCTGAAACCACTGCTTTCATTATTACGTCCAAAACTTTCACCACAATCGATACGATGGCCAACGCTGACCGCGCTAAAGCCTGGCTGAAAGCTGCTTGTAGTGACGAAGTTGCGATTGGTCGTCAGTTGGTGGGTATTTCTACTAACAAACAGGCGATGACTGCATACGGCATTCCTGCGTCCCAGCAGTTTGAATTCTGGCAGTGGGTGGGTGGTCGTTACTCCCTGTGGTCTTCCGTTGGGCTGTCAGTTGCTATTTATCTGGGTATGCATGTGTTTGAAGACATGCTGCACGGTGCGTATATCGCTGACCAGCATTTCCGTACTGCGCCAATGGAGCAGAACATTCCCGTTATTATGGCGCTGCTGCATGTGTGGTATCTGAACTTCTGCGGTTGTGGCTCGCGCGTTGTTCTGCCTTATACCAACTGCTTGAAGCATCTGCCTGATTACCTCCAGCAGCTGGAAATGGAATCCTGCGGTAAGAGCGTTAACGTCCGTGGTGAGTGGCTGGATGTTGGTACCTCTGCGGTTATCTGGGGTGAGTTCGGCCCTAACGGTCAGCATGCTTTCTATCAGTCTTTGCATCAGGGCAACCAAATGGTGCCTGCGGACTTTATTCTGGTTTGTAAGCCGCCACGTCCTGAAAACTTTGATCAGCATTTATTGTCTGTTGCCAACTGTATTGCTCAATCTCAGGCGCTGATGACCGGTAAGTCTGAAGATGAAGTGCGTATGCAGCTCAAACAGGAAGGTCTGGATAATGAGCATATTGAGTCGTTGCTGCCTCATCGTATGTATCCTGGTAATCGTCCAAGCTCGACCATTGTTCTGGATCAGCTGACTCCGCGTAATCTGGGTATGCTTATCGCGCTTTATGAACATAAGGTGTTTGCACAGAGCATGATCTGGGAAATTAACCCTTTCGACCAATGGGGTGTTGAGCTTGGTAAACAGCTTTCCAAGAAAATGTTTGAAGAGCTTCAGAGTGGGGATACCAGTTCTCACTATGATGGTTCCACAAAAGGTCTGATGCAGTTGTTCCGTGCGAACACTCAGAACCAATAAGAGTCGTCAGACTCTGAGCTATGAGGGTTAAGGTGTAATGAGTTATCCGCAGTGGCTGAAAGTAGAGCCGTGGGGCGAACATGAGGTGTTGGTTGTTTCTGCACCTCACGCTGAGCTTAAAATCAGCCTCTACGGAGCTCATGTTCTAAGCTATACCCCTCAAGGAAAGTCAGAACTGCTCTGGCTTTCCTCCTCTGCTATTTTCAAAAAAGGAAAAGCGATTCGTGGTGGTATTCCGCTATGCTGGCCGGGTTTTGCAGAAGGCGCGGAACCTTTCCATGGAACTGCCCGAATTTCAGAATGGCAACTTGATAGCTATTCTCTGAATGATCAGTTAGCCACTCTTTCGTTTTCTCCAAAGGTTCAAACCAATCTTGAGGCAACGCTGACTCTGGAAATTTCAGAGCAGTTAATAATGACTCTCTCTACACTCAATCGCAGTAAAGAGTCTTTTCGCTTAACTCAGGCCTTTCATTCTTACTTTGCTGTTTCTGATTATCGTCAGGTGGCGATCGATGGCCTTCAAGGTGCAGTTTTTGAAGAAAAGCTTGAGCAAGGTGCTCGCTATCAGCAGATGGGTGTTCTTAAGCCTTGTCGCGCATTGGATCGAATCTATGGCAGTGCGGGCGAGGTCTCCTTTACTGATTCTGTTACAGGGCGCCAGGTTTCAATAGTCAAGACGGGCAGCAAGAGCACGGTAGTATGGCAGCCTGGTGAGGCTGCTGCAGGAATGGCAGATGTGAGTCAGGACACCGCTGAACAATTTATCTGCATAGAAGTTGCCAATACACATCTTGACCCGGTCATGCTTAAAACGGGTGAATCGAGTCAAATGTATATGAAAATAAGCTGCCTCTAATGATAGGCAGCTTTTCATGTAACCTGTTTCTCTAACTCACTCTTGTACGAATGATCGATTTTCTGCCCAAATAAACGTTTAGTGTTTTCCCATACCTGATCAGTCAGCTCGTTTACTTCAATATCTCGCAATCTCGCAACTACCTGAGCGATATGTTTCATATAAAGAGGCTCATTCCTGCGGCTTTTGGGTCTCGGTTTGATATCCCGTGGTAGCAGGTAGGGTGCATCAGTCTCCAAAAGCAAGCGATCAGCGGGTATATCCTTTACTAAGCGCTGCAACTCAAGCCCTCTTCTCTCATCGCAAACCCATCCCGTGATACCGATATAGAGATCCAGGTCGAGATAGGCATAAAGTGCTTTCTTGTCGCCGGTAAAACAGTGCACAACACCGCAGGTGAAATCGTTGCGATGATGACGAAGGATATCGTGCTGGCGCTCGAAGGCTTCCCTTTCATGCAGAAAAAGCGGTTTATCTGTCGCGGAGCCCACCTCAAGATGCAGAAGAAAGCTTTCCTCTTGGGCATCGCGTGGCGAAAAGTCGCGGTTGAAATCCAACCCTGTCTCTCCGATTGCTAAAACATATGGATCCTTTGCTAGCGCGCTTAATTGCTCGAGCTGATTAGCGGAGAAGTCTTTACTGTAATGGGGGTGAACTCCGGCTGTACTCCAAAGGTTTGCCTCGGGATACTGCTGACAGTAATGGATGGCGGTTTCGCTATCCTTTAACGTCGTTCCGGTAATCAGCATTCCAGCGACATTTTGGTCTGTTGCGCGTTGAAGAACGTCTTCTAAATCCTGATCGAAATCACTATTCGTCAGGTTGGCGCCAATATCGAACAGTTTCATGGCTTGCTCTGATCTGCGTTAGTCTTTACGGTCGTGTAAGCTATACTCGAACTGTTAAATTACGTGTGCTTTACCCGTACTCTGCGTTGTTAAAACGCTGTAATGATGCGGGATGGGATGATAGCAGGCTTGGCAGAGGACCAGTAGGCATGGCCGGTATTCTGGATACAGTTGATCAGCGCACGCAGCTGGTGGGTGAAAACCGACTCGAATTGCTGATGTTTAAAATGCAATCGAGGCAATTGTTTGCATTAAACGTCTTCAAGGTTCAGGAAGTGATGCAGCTTCCTAAACTGACAAAAATGCCGCAAAGCCATCCAGTGGTTTGTGGTGTGGCAAGCTTGCGTGGACAAGCAGTGACCGTCATTGACCTCAGTGCTGCGATAGGTATGAAGCCTATCGATACTACTAAACCCTGTAATTTGATCGTGACCGAGTACAACCGCTCAGTGCAGGGCTTTTTAGTAGGGAGCGTTGACCGAATTATTAATCTCAGTTGGAATTTGATCATGCCTCCACCTGCGACAGCAGGACGTGGTCACTATCTGACTGCCGTTACCCGGCTCGAAGATAATCAGCTGGTTGAAATTATCGACGTAGAGAAAGTGCTGGCGGAAATTGTTAGCTATAACTCCGAAATTTCAGCGGAAGTGCTGGATAAAGATATTGTCGCCATGACTTCGGGTATGAAAGTGCTGGTCGTCGATGACTCAACAACTGCGCGCGCGCAAACAGAAGGCATCCTCACTGCACTTGGTATCGAAGTGATCGAAGCAACGGACGGTGCTCGAGCAATTCAGATGCTGAAAACCTGGGCAGATAAAGGGCACAAAGTGCCTGATGAGTTGTTGATGGTAATCACTGATGCAGAAATGCCAGAGATGGATGGTTATCGTTTGACTCGTGAGATTCGTGAGGATCCGAGGCTCAAGGATCTTTACATCGTGCTTAACACCTCTCTCAGCGGTAGTTTTAATGAAAGCATGGTGCAGAAAGTCGGCTGCGATAAGTTTATCTCCAAGTTTCAGCCTGATGTGATGGCTGCTATTGTCCAGGATCGTGTCAGGGATCTATTGGCGAGGGACTGACCTTGCGATCTTTTACCCAGAAATAAAAAACCCGCGTGATGCGGGTTTTTTATTTGCTCTGTTGGCAAGGTCACGTATTAGGGTGAGTTGCTTGCCACATTTCTGGTGAGTTGCATTTCACTAGGCTTGATCAGCTCAGGCGCTCGTCCCAGCTTCTTCTGATAGATCACTGCGTAGGTCAGTACGTTCTGAACATATTTACGGGTTTCATTGAATGGGATTGTCTCAATCCAGATGTCTGCCGGAAGTTGACCCCGCTCATTGAGCCAGCGGCTCACACGGCTCGGGCCTGCATTATAGGCTGCGGTTGCCAAAATACGGTTGTTGGAGAAGGTGCTGTTTACCTCTGAAAGGTAGTGTGAACCTATCTTGATATTGATGTCCGGATTATAGAGATCCTGCAATGAGGCATCAGGAAGATTGAACTTGCGAATCGTATGCTTTGCTGTTGCCGGCATAAGCTGCATCAACCCGCGGGCGCCGACAGGCGAGTTTGCATCGTAACGGAATGCACTTTCTTGGCGAGAGATAGCGATTACCCAGTCCGGATCAAGAGCAACATTTTGAGCTGCTGCGACGAAGTCCTGACTGTATGCCATCGGGAAACGTACCTGTACATCATCCCAGTAAGCGGCCTTGGCCATCGTAAATATCGATACGAAATACCAGCCCCATTGATCGGCAAGTCGTGCAGCAGCGACTTTCTGCTCACGTGGCATGTTATCCAGAGCACGATACCACTCGCGACGGGACTGCCATTCCTGATCCAGAATTCTCAGCTCAACAGCACGGGCGATAGCGGGAATTCCCATCACTTCGCGCTGTCGTTCACTGCTGACAGGAAGTGGCTGGTGGTTGAGCTGATAGGGTAAGCCCAGTCGTTGGGCGGAGGCGTAGCCATAGAAGCTTCGTTCTTTCGCCAGTTCAGTGAACAAGGTTCGAGCTTGTAAGTCATTGCCTGTTTCACCAAGGCTTCGGGCTTCCCAGTACTTCCAGCGTTCTTCAGCCTGCAAGTCCTTGGGCAAGGTTGCAATCGTTGCTTTTACCATTGGCCAGTTTGATGAGCCTAGCCAGTAACGAAGCACTCGCTGGGCATCATCGTCCTCTGCTGGTCGTTGATATTGCTTAGTTGCAGCCAGATAGCGATCCGGTGCTTTGATCGCCAGTCGGCCAAGTAAGTAATCAACCGTCTCATTTTTCTCTTTATCGCTGGCGAAAAGTTTCTGGCCATGATGAGTAGCGATAGCCAGCGCGGCTTCGGGTTCGGCACGCCCATACTGCTTAAGTGTGTCTACATAGTAGTCAGTCACAATTTTGCCAGGCCGTTTTTTCAGCGCTTCGATGTATTTGCTGACTGTTTCCGGGTGCTCCGAAAGGGCAATCATCGCTTCGGCGTGTGCTTTGGTTGAACCGCTGAGCTGCTTGGCCAGATACTTCGCCAGACCAGACTCATCTTCAGACAGCGCTAGAATCATCCGCTCTTCGATCAGATTCTGTGTCAGCTTCTTGCGAGACTTAAAAGTATTAAAAGGAGCATCACAGGTATCGGGCTGGCTTTTACCCGACAGCCACAAGTCCTTGGTCAGTGCATCCGCATCACTATTTCTTTTCAGCTGATAGAGTGCAAAGGCACGCCAGCAGCTCAGATTGGCACTCAGTTTTTGATCGTCGCTGGCATAGGCGAAATCTTTCCAGCGTTTTGCTCCAACCAGATAATTCAGCCAGCTGCTATATAAGTCCTTTTGTAGCGGGAAGTCCGGGTAGCGTTTCTGAAAATTCTCCAGAGAAGGTTTTTTTAGTCCGCCCAGACCAGACATCAACTCTCGGTATGCCAGGTAAGGGTAAAGCGGATAGCTTTCGAGTTGGCGAGTTAATGCTCTTGCCTCGCCTAATTTGCCTGAGTCGAAGAGTTGTTGTGCCTGAACGTATTGCTGTCTCATGGTATTGAGATCAGGCGCAGGCTGTGAAGAAGCTGCCCCAAAAGATAAAACGGGGAGTGAAGATAACGCGAGTAATCCTAACCTGCAGGCAGAAGCCAGTCGGGTTTTAGGCATGATAAGCATCCTTTCTACCATGGTTCTCATGGCGTGAATCTTTGTTGTTTGCGCGATTGCATACTGGTTTGAACCCACATTTGGGCAAACTCTTCCATGCGAGTAGAATAACTGGCCGATATTCCTACCGCAAAGGGCTGACTGAATGAGCTTGTTACGACTTGATGCAGCTTCACTGTCTTTCGGGACTGAAGCAGCGCTGGATAATCTGAACTTACAGATGGATGCTGGTGAGCGCATCTGTATTCTCGGAAGAAACGGCGCCGGCAAGTCGACTATGCTGCGTGTTATTACCGGGCAGCAACGTCTTGATAGTGGAGAGGTCTGGGTGCGTCCTGGCGCCCGGGTAGGAATGTTAGAGCAGGAGCTTCCGGAAGGAGATCAGGAAACTGTTGAGCAGATCGTCATGCAGGGGGCTTCCGAAGCCTATCGTCTGCTGACTGCCTATCATGAGGAAGCGCAGTCTGCTGACATCAATATGGACAGACTTGAGCGTCTTCAACATCAGTTGGAAGCGGTTGGCGGCTGGGAGCTGGAGCAGAAAACGAAGACGCTTTTGGAAAGACTGGATCTGCCTGGGCAAAAAACACTCTCTGAACTATCGGGTGGGTGGCGACGTCGGGTCATGCTGGCTCGTGCTTTGATTAATGAGCCCGATCTTCTGCTACTGGATGAACCTACAAACCATTTGGATCTACTCGCCATCAGCTGGCTTGAATCTGTTCTGAACGATTTCAAAGGCGCTGTCCTCTTCATTACCCACGACCGGGCTTTTCTACAGAACGTTGCGAATAAGATATGGGAACTCGACCGGGGTAATATCTACCCGTTCAATGGCACTTATCATGACTTTCTTGCTTACCGCGAAAAGCGTCTGGAAGAAGAAGAGCGCAATAACGCACTTTTTGATAAAAAGCTTGCGCAGGAAGAGGCCTGGATTCGTCAGGGTATCAAAGCGCGCCGCACCCGTAACGAAGGACGAGTTCGTGCACTTAAAAAACTACGTAATGAATATGCTGACCGGCGTAATCGTTTAGGAAAAGCCAAGATGAGTCTTGAGGAGGCTGATACCTCCGGCAAGCTGGTCTGTGAGCTGGAGAAAGCGTCAGTCTCAATGGGCGGGCGTGAAATTATTTCGCCGATGACGACGCGTATTCAGCGAGGCGACCGTATCGGTATCATTGGTGCTAACGGTGCTGGTAAAAGTACGCTGTTAAAACTGCTTCTTGGCAGGCTTAAGCCTACGTCAGGCACTGTGCGCTCAGGTACTAAACTGGAAATTGCTTACTTCGACCAGTTGCGGGATCAACTGGACTTATCTCAGACTCCTATTGAAAACCTCAGTGAAGGTCGTGAGTTTATCGAGATTGGCGGTCAGCGTAAGCATATTATGGGCTATCTCGGTGAATTCCTGTTCTCACCTGAAAGAGCCCGTACTCCAGTCAGAGCCTTGTCAGGTGGTGAGCGCAACCGATTGCTATTGGCAAAACTCTTTAGTAAACCCGCCAACCTCTTGGTCATGGACGAACCTACCAATGATCTGGATATTGAAACGCTTGAGCTGCTTGAAGAAGTGTTGACCGAGTTTGATGGGACTTTGCTTCTTGTCAGTCACGATAGGGAGTTTCTGGATAAAGTCGTCACTAGCACCTTTGTGCTGGATGGGTCAGGCAAGGTCGATGAGTTTGTCGGCGGCTTTGATGACTGGTTATTTCAGGGAGGCGACATCGGGCTGCTGAAAGGGCGTGATCAATTTGAGCAGGGGATGTCAGCTTCTGAGCAGCCGTCTTTGCCTGATCCAGAAAGCAACTCTTCAGTTAAAAATGAAGAAGCAACAATAAAAAAGGCGAGCGTAAAGCTTAGCTATAAGTTGCAGCGAGAACTGGATGCGCTTCCTGCCACTCTGGAAAAACTGGAAGCTGAATTAGAGTCTTTGTCTGCTGAGGTTTCTTCCCCTGATTTCTATCAGCAGGAGAATGCTTTTGTGACAGCTCGTTTGGCTGCCTTGTCTGAAAAAGAAGAGGAGCTTAATCATGCGATGGAGCGTTGGGTTGAGCTTGAAGCGATGCAAGAAAGCTGAGTAAACAGGTTCATTTCACGTTAAGGTGCCTAGTAAAAAAGCCGCTCAGGGAGCGGCTTTTTCTGGTAGAGAGGCTTTTAGCTATCACTACCAACGTGAACAGCGAGCACATCACACTTGGCACCATGCAATACACTATTAGATGTTGAGCCTAGCAGGAGTGCGAAGCCGTGCCTTCCATGACTGCCGACAACAATCAGGTCACATCCTAGTTTTTCTGCGTGTCGATGAATCTCAGTTTCTGTATGGCCTGTCGCGACGATAAGCTCGCTAGGCTTAACCTTCATATGAGAAGCAAAGCTTTCAAGACGAGTTTGTGCATGCTCTTCAAGCTGGCTTTGGATATTGCTTAAATCCATGGGGACGTCACCGCCGTAAGCAAAGCTCAGGGGTTCGATAACGTGAATGACAGAGAGTGAGGCGCCACTATTGGAGGCGATGGTAGCTGCTTTTTGTCCAACAAGATCGGCTTCCTCTGTGAGATCAACCGCAAGAAGAATGTGTTCGTAACTGCGAATGTAGTCGTTCATGACTTAGCTCCCTCAAAAGTCTCAAATCGACGGTGTAGCGCTGGCTCACCGCATGGAATGTTTCTACTATATCGCTTACTGCTTCTATATATGTGGCTTGACTGCATCATCTTCATGGTTAGCCAGTTCAAGATATCAATAATTGATCTGAATCAAATCAGTAATAACAAGGAAATTCTCAATGGGACTGGCAATAAGTGTGCTGGTGATTGTCTTGCTGATGGGATCTATCTTCTGGGTGATGCCATCAGCTGCTCAGAAAAGAGTCATGAACCTGCGACAAAATGCCCTGAGCATGGGGTTAAGGCCCTCAGTACAGAGAATCACTAGAATTCGTGAGCCTGGTGAGTCAGAAGTGTTACCTCAAAGTCTTCTTCTATATAGCAAGCTCAGACAACAAACCTGCCAGCGTATGACATGGCAACTTGAAAGACGGGAGGGTTTTGACCCCGTGACAGGAGTTAATGGTTGGTTCTGGAAAGACAAGCCAGCAGAGCTGGCAGAAAAAGATGAGACGCATCTACGAGAAATTTTGTCTCAAGTTCCCGCATCCGTCGATCTTGTTTTAGTCAGTTCTATGGGAGTATCACTGCATTGGAATGAGAAAAACCCTGAATTGCTAAGTGAAATAAATCGATTAGCTGAATCAATATTGGCAAAACTCTAATTCAGAAAAACTTATTTTTGGTTGTTTTTTGATCGTTTTTTCGCTTTTTTGGTGTTTTTTTTTTATTTGGGTGCAGTGTGAGAGCTTGCGCCATGCCAATTGACATATTATTCTTCGAGCAATTCTGTTTCCTTTTGCAATGTCTTGAGGTTACAGATTGCAGTTTTAAAGGATCAACGGAGAGACAGTTTACTGACTTTCCTTGTGTGTGCCGGATACAGCGATAAAGTAGGTCTCTTTCAGTCAATTTTGAAGCGCTGAAGGATTGACTCATACTGTTGTAAATGGTTTGATTTGGAAGGCGTTATCCACTATCTTGTGCGAGGGTGTGTGTAACGCAACTACTAAATTAACAAAGCACGTTAATACTGAAGGGGAAATTTGAATGAAGAAGTCAATCATTGCTCTGGCTGTTGCTGGTGCTCTGGCTGCTCCTGCTATCTCCATGGCAGACGCTACTCTGTACGGTCGTATCCACGAGCGTGTTGTTTTCCAAGAAAGCAACGATGCAGCAATCCAGAATGCTGGACACCGTCTGGGCGTTAAAGGCGAGTCCGAAATGGACAGCGGCCTGACCGCTTTCTACCAATTGGAAACTGAATACCAGAGCATGGACGACACTGCGTCTCAGGCTGCTAGCGGCGCTCCTGCTGCTGACCTGCACGTTCGTCTGGCGTTCGCTGGTGTTAAAGGTGACTTCGGTACCGTTACCGTTGGTCGTCTGAACAACCCTTACTCTGACATCTACACCGCTGACATCTTCGAATACAACTCCGGTATCTACGAAGCAAGCACCTTCCGTCTGGGTAATGCGATCACTTACGCAACTCCTGATATGAACGGTTTCGGTGCGGCTGTTGGTCTGTCTGCTACTGGCGAAGGCGATAGCGATACCTACAACGATGCTGACTCTTACCTGGCGCAGGTTCACTACTCTGCGAACGGTCTGACTGCAGTTGCAGCTTACCAGTCTTACAACAGCACTGATGCAAGCGGCGACACTGAGGACGATTACGGTCTGGGTCTGTCCTACACTGTTAACAACCTGCTGTTCGCTGGTTACTACGAGCATTCAGAAAACGACGCTTCTGAAGACGTAGACAACTGGGATCTGGCTGTTCAGTACACTATGGACAAAACCAAGCTGGGCTTCCTGTACGGCGAGTCTGATAAAGACAGCAACGACGAGCAGCGTGCAATGGTTGGTGTTTACCACGACCTGGGCGGCGGTGCAGACATCTATGCTGAATACGGCATCTATGATGATGACAACGGCACTAACGACGACGACAACGTAGTTGTTGGTTACCGTATCAAGTTCTAAGAATTTTTCTTAGAAATAGAAAAACCCCGCTGTTGCGGGGTTTTTTGTTATCTGGTCTAATACTGGCTAAGGTTGTAACCTCTTTTTTCATCGTGTAAGGAAAAGCCTGTGGCCTCCAAGATAGCACTAGCTACAGCTATTACTCTTTCAATTGCTGCAACTACTGCAGTAGCTGATCCGAGTGGAGTAGCGCAAGACCAGGTCTATACACAGTCCTTGTCTAGTCAGGATCCGCTGGAAGGACTCAATCGAGTAATCTTCAGCTTTAACAGAAATCTTGATACCTACCTTCTGAAGCCTGTTGCTCAAGGGTATCATGCTGTTACCCCAGATATTGTTGAGAAGGGAATTGGGAACTTCTTTAACAATCTTGGAGAAATATCCAATATCGCCAATAATCTTTTGCAGTGCAAAATTGACAACAGTTTGCAAAGTTTCAGTCGGTTTGTGTTTAACTCGACTTTTGGTTTGGCTGGCTTAATCGATGTGGCTACGCCTATGGGTATCCCTGAGCATGATGAAGATTTCGGTCAAACATTAGGCTACTGGGGAGTCGGGTCAGGTCCTTATCTGATGTTGCCTTTATTTGGTCCAAGTTCTCTGCGTGATTCAGCGGGGCTTGTGTTTGACTATCAAGTTAGTCCTACAACGCAGATCAATGATGACGGTACCCGTTTAGGGTTGTCAGCCCTAAAAGTAGTAAGTAAAAGAGCGTCTTTGCTAGGTAAAGAGCGTCTCATTGAAGGTGATGATTACCTTTACATACGTAATGCCTATCTTCAGCATCGTGAATATGAAGTTCATGATGGTGATGTCCAAGACAGTTTTAATACTGACTTTTAATCAGACTATGACCCTGCTGCCAGAGAGCTTCATCGTATGAGCGATGCCGATGTATTGCTTGTAGCAGGGCGTTATCTTGCTACTGAGCAGATTGCAGAATATCTGGAAAAGCAAAATCTCCGAGTCATCTGGGCAGATAAGCCCGGTGAAGTGCGTGAGATTATGTCTGCTCAAAGCTTCAAGGTTGTTCTTTGTAGCTTGAATCTAAAGCAGGGCGTGGGTCTTGATGTACTACGTTATCTTGTCGAAACTTTTCCTAGCCTGCCTGTAATCATGATGGCACAGTCAGCCATTCTGCAGGATGTGTTGAATGCACTTCGTTCAGGTGCCTGTGATTTTTTTATTCAGCCGCAGTACGATCTTCCCTCGTTATTTCGCTCTATTAAGAAAAACGTCCGTAAGTATCGGGCTTTGGTCGATAACGAAGCATATAAAGCTGCTTTGGAAGAGAACAATATCCAGCTTCAGCTCAGTCTTAAAGAACTTGAGAATGATCAGAAAGCAGGTCGTCATGTTCAGCAGAGAATGTTTCCAGCAGCTGATCTGGACAGTAATGGCTTTCACTTCTCTCATCAGCTAATACCTTCGCTCTATCTAAGCGGAGACTTCATCGACTATATTCCTCTTAATCTTCAGCTCACTATTTTTTATCTGGCTGATATCTCTGGTCATGGTGCCTCCTCAGCGTTTGTCACGGTGCTTCTAAAAAATCTGTCCGCTCGCTTTATCAAGAATTATAAAAAGTATGGTGTCGAAGGACCGGTATCTCCGCTACTTATGTTAAAGAGAATTAACCAAGAGCTGCTTGATACCCCACTGGGTAAACACATGACGATTTTTATTGGTGTGCTGGATACCCAGAGTCAGGTACTGCGTTATTCGATCGGTGGTCATTACCCACTGCCTTTAGTGTCGCAGGGTGATAGCATTCAGTTTCTTAGTGGTGGTGGAATGCCTGTGGGGCTTTTTCCAGACCCGCACTTTGAAGAGCATGAGCTGGCACTGAACCCTGATGAGCCGTTTTCTGTCACGGTTTTTAGTGACGGGATTCTTGAAGTGTTGGAAGGTCGGCTCCAAGAAAAAGAGCAACAACTGATGGATCTGGTTCGAGATACGAATCATGACCCCCAAGCAATTTCTGATGCGCTGGATCTGACAGCAGTAGAGCTGCCTGATGACATTGCCATCCTCAGTGTTAGAAAGAATTAGTATGCATTCTGGAAAGATTCTTGTTGCAGAGCATCATGGGGCTTATGTCCTTAAGTTTCAGGGAGATGTGCGTTTGACGCTATGCGCATCACTGGACCATTTTCTTGATGCCATGTTTGCAGATCCGGGCTTTAAGTCAGTATTGATTGATCTGACTGAGACTGATGGTATCGATAGCACTTCGTTGGGACTGCTGGCGAAAATTTCTCTCAAGATGCAGCAGCAGTACCATTTACTGCCCACAATTTTATCTATCAATGAAGATATCACGCGAATCTTGCTGAGCATGGGTTTTGATAAAGTTTTCATGCTCATAAAGGATTGCGAGAGTTTACAGGCAGGCTTGAAGGAGATGCCGATGGTTGATGGCTCTGAGGACACGGTGCGAAATACTATAATCGAAGCTCACCGTACACTGATGAGCCTCAATGATAAGAACCGTGATGCCTTTAAGGATTTGGTCAGTAGTCTTGAAGGTTGCTAGGCTTGATCTTGATTGCGTTCGACTAAGGCAATTGCGTCGCGAAGTGTTATTAGAGATGCGCCTGCCCGGGTGGCATTTTCACTCAGATGACGGCGGAATTTTCTTCCTCCTGGGATGCCATTAAATGCGCCTAATAGATGGCGAGTAATATGGTTAAGCTTGCCGCCATTCTCTAAATGCCGTTCTACATAAGCTGTATATTCTTCCAATACCGCCCACATTTCGGATGAAGGGTTCTGGCCGTTAAATAGCCTACGATCCACATCCATTAACATCGTGGGATTGCCATATGCTTCTCGCCCCACCATTACGCCATCGACATACTCAAGGTGTGCTTCAGCTTCATCAAGCGTCTTAATTCCACCATTAATGATGATCTCAAGGTCTGAGAAGTCCTTCTTAAGCTGATAGACACGAGAGTAGTCCAGTGGTGGAATTTCCCTGTTTTCTTTTGGGCTAAGGCCCGAAAGTATGGCCTTGCGAGCATGTGCAATAAAAGTGCTGCATCCGGCACTTTTAACGATATCGACAAAGCGAACAAGAAAGTCATAGCTATCCTGGTCGTCAATTCCTATACGGTGCTTTACGGTAACCGGAAGAGAGGTCGCTGATTTCATTGCGGCTACGCACTCCGCTACCAGCTCAGGATGAGCCATCAGGCAAGCGCCGATCATATTGTTTTGGACACGATCGCTTGGGCAGCCAACATTAAGATTGATTTCATCGTAGCCATAGGCTTCGCAAAGCTTCGCCGCTTTAGCGAGCTCATTAGGATTACTCCCGCCAAGCTGAACTGCAATCGGATGTTCAAAGGGAGCGTTGAATGACAGATGGCGTTCTGCATCGCCATGAAGTATTGCACCTGTTGTCACCATCTCAGTGTAGAGCAGAGTATGTCTGGTTAAGTGACGGGCAAAGGTGCGGTAGTGTTTATCCGTCCAATCCATCATGGGGGCGATAGAAAAACGGCGATTAGGCTGGTCTGGAAAAAAAGGTGCAGGTATCGACATACGACATCAATAAATCAGGCGGCTGTAAACTGCACATGTTACCACAGGCACCTGGAAATGATCTCAGCCATGTCCACTTACGAGTGAAAGGCCGCTGCCAGAAGCTCCCGAGTATATTCCTTTTGGGGCCGGATAAAGATGTTCTCGCAGTCCCCGGCTTCGATAACTGCCCCTTGGTGCATGACAAGTATTCTGTGGCTAAGTGCTTTTACCACTGCTAGGTCATGGCTGATGAACAGATAACTCAGCCGATACTTCTGCTGTAGTGATCTTAATAACTCAATAATTTGCTGTTGGACTGTTCTGTCGAGAGCTGAGGTCGGCTCATCTAGAACCAGAATTTCTGGCTTGAGTACCAAAGCGCGAGCGATGCTGACACGCTGACGCTGGCCGCCTGAAAGTTCGTGAGGGTAGCGATGCTCAGTGTTCGAAGGTAAGCCAACATCATGCAATGCTGACTGAATGGCTTGAGCACGTGCAGTTGGGTGAAGCGGGTTATGAATATCCAGCCCCTCAGCAATGATCTCGCCAACACTTAAGCGAGGGCTAAGACTGCCGTAGGGATCCTGAAATACCATTTGTAGTTGTGAGCGATAAGGTAAGAACTGCTTCTGGCTCAGAGCAAGAATATTTTTGCCTTGAAGTGTCAGCTCTCCACGGGCTTTGATTAAGCGCATAATGGCTAGGCCCAGGGTTGTCTTGCCTGATCCGGATTCTCCTACAATACCCAGGGTTTCGCCTTTTCGCAGGGAAAGGTCTATACCTTTTAACGCTGCAAACTTAGTGCTCCTGCCAAATAGTTTTCGCTGCCTAACAAATTCAACCTGAATATTGTCACCCTCCAGCAATACTGCTGCATCATCTTTGATCCGGAAGGGTTTTCCTTCTGGTTGGGCAGATAATAGTCTCTTGGTGTATTCCGTTTCCGGATAACTAAAGAGAAATTCCGTGTTCGCTGTTTCCTGATGTTTTCCCTGAAACAGAACGCATACGCGATCGGAATAATGCTTTACCACACCCAGATCATGTGTGATCAGCAAGATTGCCATGCCCAAGCGCTCTCTGAGTTCTAGCAGCAGATCCAGAATCTGCTTCTGGACAGTGACATCAAGAGCGGTTGTTGGCTCATCCGCAATCAAGAGTTTGGGCTCATTCGCCAAAGCCATGGCAATCATGACCCTTTGGCGCTGTCCGCCCGAGAGTTCATGAGGGAAGCGCTTCATTAGCATCTCGGGCTCAGGAAGTTTGACCCAGTTCAGCAGTTCGATAATCCGACTCTTTTGTTCTGCCTTGGGCAGACCACGATGAAGGCTTAGGATCTCACTGATCTGCTTCTCAACCGTATGTAGCGGGTTTAGCGAAGTCATGGGCTCCTGAAATATCATCGCCATTTCCTGTCCGCGAACTTGGCGCCAGCGCCGCTCGTTCAAGTTAAGAAGTGATTCACTGTGAAGTGATATCTCTGCTGCTTGAAGAGAAAACGTATGCTGTGGCAGTAAGCCCATCAAGGCTTGCGCTGTAAGCGATTTGCCTGAGCCAGACTCTCCCACAAGTGCCAGAATCTCACCGGATTGGATGCTCAGACTCAGATTGTCGACCAGGGTCTCATTTTTAACACGGATGCTGAGATCCCTGATGGTGATCAGTGGTTCATTCATGCTCATCGAAAGGTGCTCCTGGGATCGAAGGCATCACGAACCGCTTCTCCAATGAAGATCAGTAACGTGAGCATGAGTGAAAGTACGACAAAGGCTGATATGCCAAGCCATGGGGCTTGTAGGTTATTTTTGCCCTGTTCCAGTAATTCACCCAGAGAAGGTGAGCCGACGGGCAGACCAAAACCGAGAAAGTCCAGCGAGGTGAGAGTGACCAGGCTGCCGTTAAAGATAAAGGGCATGAAGGTCAGTGTCGCGACCATGGCGTTAGGCAGCATGTGTTTGAACATAATGCGTTTATTGCTCATCCCTAATGCTTTGGCTGCGCGTACATATTCGAGATTTCTGCTACGTAAAAATTCGGCGCGGACAACATCAACTAAACTCATCCAGGAGAACAGCAGCATGATCCCTAGTAGCCACCAAAAGTTAGGCTGAACCATATTGCTGAGAATAATGAGTAGGAAAAGTACAGGGAGACCGGACCAGATCTCGATAAAGCGTTGCATAATCAGGTCAGTCTTCCCGCCATAAAAACCCTGTAATGCACCAGCAATCACGCCAATGACAGAAGAGGCTATGGTCAGAATCAGAGCAAAGAGCATCGAGATTCTGAAGCCATAAATCACGCGAGCGAGTACGTCGCGCCCTTGATCATCGGTTCCAAGCCAGTCTGTTGCCGAGGGTGGGGAAGGCGCTGGTGTAGGCAAATCATAATTGATCGTATCGTAGCTAAAGCGTATTGGTGGCCACACCATCCAGCCGTTATCGTTAATCTTTTTGGCGATAAACGGATCTTTGTAGTCGGCGTACATATCGAACTCACCATCAAAGGTTAGCTCTGAATAGTTGTGCCAAAGCGGGAAGTAGAACTCGTCTTGATATCGCGCAATCAGCGGTTTGTCGTTCGCAATCAACTCTGCCCCGAGGCTAAGAATAAAAAGGACTAGCAGTAGCCAGAAGGACCAGAAACCACGGCGATGACTGCAGAAAATCTGTAACCTACGCTGATTAATGGGCGAGAGCTTTTTGATCGAGGGCATGAATCTCATTAGTTGCGGCTCTCAAAGTCGATGCGCGGATCAATCAGCACGTAGGTGATGTCGCTGAGTAATTTCAGCACCAAACCAATGAGCGTGAAAATAAACAGGGTTCCAAATACTACGGGATAGTCCCGGTTCATAACGGATTCAAAGCCGAGTAAACCCAAACCGTCCAGAGAGAAGATGACTTCAACCAGCATGGAGCCGGTAAAGAAAATACCGATTAGTGCCGCTGGCAGGCCTGCGATGACGAGAAGCATGGCATTACGGAATACGTGCCCATAAAGCACTCGTTTTTCTGAAGCGCCTTTGGCTCGGGCTGTCATGACATATTGTTTATGGATTTCATCCAGAAAACTGTTCTTGGTCAGCATTGTCATAGTGGCAAAGCTGGAAATGACGGATGCCAGTACTGGTAGGGTGATATGCCAGAGATAGTCCTTGACCTTTCCCCAGGCACTTAGCTGATCGAAGTCTGTTGAGGTGAGGCCTCGAAGTGGAAACCAGTCAAAGTAGGTTCCACCAGCGAAAAGCACGATCAGCAGTATGGCAAACAGGAAATTAGGAATCGCGTAACCGAGGGTAATTGCTGTACTCGACCAGACATCAAAGCGACTGCCGTGATGTACCGCCTTGCGTATACCAAGTGGGATTGATACCAGATAAGTGATCAGCGTAGTCCAAAGCCCGATAGATATAGAGACGGGAAGCTTTTCCTTAATTAGCTGCCACACTGTTTTGTCTGAGTAAAAACTGGTGCCAAAGTCGAGCCGGGCATACTGTTTGATCATCAGCCAAAAACGCTCCACTGGCGGCTTATCAAAGCCGTACTGCGCCTCTATCCGCTTAATCAGCTCCGGGTCCAGCCCCCGTGCGCTTCTTCCTTCCTGATGTGTATTCATCACGCTGCTGCCATCAGAGGCTAATCGATTGCCATTGGCATTAATCCCTTGTAGCTGGGCGATAGCGCGCTCAACCGGGCCGCCGGGGGCTGCCTGAATAATGATGAAGTTCAGTAGCAGAATCCCGAACAATGTAGGGATCATCAGGAGCAGGCGTCGAAAGATATAAGCGGCCATGACTATTGCTCCCCTTTTTCGGCGGCTTTAGACCACCAGGTATCAACGCCGATAGAGTAGGGCGGAGGTGTTGGGCGGCCAAACTTGTTCCAGATGGCCACATGATGGTCGGCAATAGTGAACTGTGGAATGAGATAGAAATTCCATAACAAGGTGCGGTCCAGTGCCTGGCAGGCAGCGACAAAGTGTGGTTTGTCAGGGGCGTTAATAATCGACTCCACCAGCGAGTCTACTGCCGGGTTTTGAATTCCCGCCAGATTAGAGGAATCTGGCGTATTGGCATTGGCAGAGTTGAAGTAATCGCGCAGTTCGTTACCAGGGGAGTTGGACATGGGGATCACGCCGACAATCATGTCGTAATCAAACTGGCGGACACGATTGATGTATTGAGTGATATCAACGCGACGAATACTGATATCAATGCCAATACGGCGAAGGTTTCTAACAAAGGGGAGTACGGTTCTTTCCATGCCAGGGTCAGAGTAAATCAGCAATTCAAAGCGCATGGGCTCGCCGTTTTTGACATTACGCAGTACGTTACCGTGAATTTCCCAGCCTCCTTTTTTGAGTATCCGGAGTGCTTGGCGTAGTTGAGGGCGAATATTGCCTGAGCCATCAGTGGCGGGCGGATTGTACTCTTCAGTAAATACACGCTGTGGAAGTTCACTCTTTAACGGATCCAGTAGTGAAAGCTCAATCGGATCGGGAGTGCCGTGGCTCGCCATGGGCGAGTTCTGGAAGTAGCTGCGTGTGCGAGTTAGCTCGCCGTAGGAAAGATTCTTGTTAGCCCACTCAAAGTCATAGGCATAGGCCAGCGCTTCGCGGACTTCAGGGTTTTGGAAAAGTGGTTTCCTCAGGTTGTAGATGAAGCCTTGCATGCCGGAAGGCGTATGGTCGGGGATCGAGAGCTTGAGAATGCGGCCATCTTTGACGGCAGGGATGTCATAACGCGTCACCCAGCGTGAAGCGGAGCGTTCAATCCTCAGGTCAAACTCGCCGGCTTTAAAAGCCTCAAGAGCGACATCGCCATCACGGTAATACTCATAGTCCATGTGCTCGAAGTTGTGTCGACCTTGCATGACGGGAAGATCCCATGCCCAATAATTATCATCACGAACATATTGAATACTTCTGCCCGGGACGATTTTTTCTATCTTGTAGGGGCCTGAGCCGACAGGAGGTGTCAGATCCGCTTTGGTGAAGTCATGCTTCTTCCAATAGTGCTCGGGAAAGACTGGCAGGCCCGCGAGGATCATTGGTAGTTCACGATTATTACCATTCTTGAACTCAAAGCGAATGGTCATGCTGTCTGGCAGGCTCACTTTGGTAACATCCGCGTAATACAGCGCGTAAAGCGGAGCGCCTTGCTTGGTGAGGGTTTCGAAGGAAAACTTCACATCTTCTGCCGTGATGGGCGTGCCATCCTGAAAACGGGCCTTAGGGTTAATGCCAAACTCTACCCAGGTTCGATCAGGGGCGACGTTGATACGGTTGGCTATCAGGCCGTAAATGGTTGAGGTTTCATCCTGAGAGTGAACAGCCAGAGTGTCATAGAGTAGCCCTGAACCTTCCGCGACGGTGCCTTTTGAAATATAGGGATTGAGGCTGTCAAACGTACCCATAGAGGACTGTTTGAGGGTCCCGCCGACAGGCGCATTAGGGTTGGTGTAGTCAAAGTGGGTGAAACCCGGCGGATATTTTGGATCACCGTACATTGCCCAGGCTGCATACGATGAAACATCAACAGCGGGAGCAGCCTGTACTGATGAGGTGGCAAAAAAAGAAGTGGCAATGATGCCCAGAGAGGAAGCGATCCAGCCGCTGCTGAATGCGCAAAGTCGAGTTACTTTCGTCGCCAACGCCATAAGGCACCCATCATCCTGATTCGGGAATACCTTAACGAGTTTTTAAAGGCCCGACCAGTCAGATCACGTTTCAGCCTGAAACGGGTCGGGCGCAGTAAAAATGAAGGAAAATTAGCTGTCGTTACCGTCAGCGCCAGTATTGCTGGCTGTTTCACTTGGGTAAATAGTCAGGCTCTGGCCAACACGGATACTCTGGGATTTGAGACCATTCCAGCTTTTGAGTGCCTGAATACTGACTTTGTACTGTTCAGCAATCACTGATAATGAGTCGCCGGATTTCACTCGATAATTCACTTTGGCCAAAGCGGTATCACTGCGCAGAGCTTTCAGATTGAGCGTCTGTCCTATCTTCAGCGGTGCTTTAGGATTGAGCTTATTAAGCTTGGCCAGATCCGCAACGCTGGTGCCGTGCTTATCAGCAATAGTTGAGAGATTATCGCCCGCTTTGACACGATATTTCGTCACTGATGAGCTGCTGGTGGCAGCGCTGGCAATCAAGCCTGCAGAGTTGCCGCTAGTGCCTGGAATCATCAGCTGATCGCCGACATGCAGTAAGTTGGAGCTCAGGTTATTGACGTCCCTTAATGCCTTAACGGACGTGTTGTAGTTTGAGGCAATCGCGCCCAGGTTATCGCCACGACGCACAATGTAATGAGACCAGTTGAGGCGCTGGTCGCGCGGCAGGGTGCTTAGGCCAATACGCAATGGCTCAGCAGCATCCACCGGAACAATAAGGCGGCCAGGGCCTTCACCTTTCGGAGCAGTAACGTTAGAGGTGTAGCCAGGATTCAGCGCCTTGATCTCTGACCAAGGGATGCCGGCCAGGTTGGCAGCTGTTTTGAGGTCAATCTGGCCAGAAGTTTTGACGATCGCGAAGTAGGGCGTGTTACTGAGTTCTGGCAACGCAATATCATATTTTTGCGGATGGTTGATCAGGCTCGCCAGGGCCAGTAATCGAGGGACATACTGCTCGGTTTCCTGGCGTAAGTGCAATGACCAGTAATCCGTGCCTTCACCTTTGCTGCTATTGCTGGCAATGGCGTTATCGATAGTACCCTCACCGGCATTATAAGCCGCCAGTGCCAGCAGCCAGTCACCGTTGTAGCGGTCAGACAGTACCTGAAGATAGTTTAGTGCAGCTTGAGTGGAGTCCAGAATATCGCGACGAGCGTCATACCAGGAGTTGCGCTTCATTCCCAGATGCTCGGCTGTCCCAGAGACAAACTGCCAGGGACCGGTGGCATTGCTTGGGGAAACCGCGAGAGGATTGTAGGCACTCTCGATAAAGGGCAGCAGTGCAATCTCGCTAGGCATGCCGCGAGCCAGCACCTGGCTCAGCACGTGATAATAGAAAGGAGCTGCCTGCTCGCTGGTTTTCTCAATATAGGCAGTGTAATGCTGATACCACTCGCGCTGCTCCAGCACTCGAGGGTTGTTATAAAAACGCTTCAGCTCAAGGTTTTCACGCGTGATACCCCAGAGGTTGCTGTCTTCTTCATCGTTTGCACTGATATCTTCAGACTGTTGGTCAATAGAACCTGTCGCCTGATTTGCATTGCCGATACCGTAATTAAGAGACGATTTCTTTGAAACGTAGGGTTTATCTGCGCCGACCAGTTCACTGGCTTGGGCTTTCTGAGGAACGTGCTGCTGACAAGCAGTAAGAAGAAGAGTCAGGCTGGTAGTGCCAAAGGCTGTACAGACCCGTCGCATCAAGGTCCTTTTCTGTTTACAGGATGCATCAGATAACGACGTAGGTGTATAGCGCAGCAAGTGAACCTCCTGGGTAAAACGTGTTTCCGGCACACTTCCATGACTTAGCACCAGATGAAGCAACGCTCACTTTGAGTGAGCGCGGTATGCAATAGCCGGCGGATTGTAAGAATGTGTGAATCCGCGGTCAAGTTTAATTGGTTAAAAAGTGTTCAGAAGCGATTCTTCCATTCACGAAGAAACGCAAAAACCTCAACCGCCGTTGAAGGTAGGTGGTCCATATTGCCGAGGCGTTCCGCCTCTTGTTGCACTGTGGTGATTAGTGACGGACTTGTTGTGCGTAAAAAAGGATTGATTTCGCGCTCCTGCGACAGCGTGCTGGGAAGAGTAGGCATGTTGTTTTCGCGTTTGGCTTTATCGTGTTCCACCGCGGCTTTTACTGCGAGGTTCTCCGGTTCGGCAGCTTGAGCAAAAGCAAGGTTGCTAAGGGTGTATTCATGAGCGGCAAATACCTTGGTATCGGCGGGGAGCTCCATCAAACGGGCAAGGGACTGGAACATTTGTTCAGGCGAACCTTCAAAAAGGCGTCCGCAGCCAGCGCGGAAAAGAGTATCGCCACAAAAGAGTGCTTCCTGATCGGCACAATAAAAGCCGATGTGATCTAGGGTGTGGCCCGGCAGATTGATGACTTCCACACGCTGATCAAAAATCTGAATGCTTTCCCCTTCACTTAAGGCATCGGTGATTTGAGTGATACGTGAGTTCTTCGGACCGAATACCGGTACCTGCCAGCCGTGCTTTGTTGCCAGAGCCAAGAGATCATCAATACCGCCGGTATGGTCATTATGATGATGAGTAATGAGAATGGCATGTAAAGTCAGGCCCTGCTTTTCGAGATAAGCAATCACCGGGGCCGCATCGCCCGGATCGACAACCACGGCCTGATTGGATGAGCCTTCATTCCACACCCAGATGTAGTTATCGTTAAAAGCTGAAACAGGCACGATGGGTTGCATGAGTCTCTCCCTTGGGTTTTTTGCTATGATAGCCCCGGTTCCGGGGGCGTGTGCAAGTCAGGCCCTTATATCCGTTCTGGTCTTTGCCCGGTTTGAATACAGGAGAGCAGGGTTTGTCGGAGTATCAAGCGTTCAGACCAGTCACTGAAAAATGGCTGAGTTGGCTGGAATCTGCTGCAGGCAAACAGCTTATCGATGCTGAGCAATCGGCCCTTGATCGCCTGATGCCCGGACTTTTTGGCTACCACCTCCTGACAATGAGTCCGACGGGCAGGTTGGCGCTCTCCAGAGAAAGCACCATCAAACATCGTTTCAGTGCTGAATTAATACAGCCTCTGGCCGGACAGGATCAAAGCTTTGTGATGTCTGCTGATGCGCTACCCTTCGCCGAAGGAGCGCTGGATGTGATTGTGCTTCACCATGTTCTGGATTTCGGCAAGCAGCCTCATCAGATTCTGCGGGAGTGTATTCGTACACTCTTGCCCTCGGGGCATATTGTGATAGTGACCTATCATCCAGCGAACTGGCAGCAGGGAAAACGCTGGCCCTTTATGTCATCGCGTCGCCTGCATGACTGGCTGGCGCTCTTATCCTGTCGGGTTGAGCATACCGAGAGTCACTTTGTGACGCCGGCCAGCGCAACAGGTTGGGGAAACCTTAAGCAGTCTTTGGCCGAATGGCTGGGCGTTTTTACAGTGACTGTTGCCTGTAAAGAGGTCAGTAGCATGACACCGCTAAAGCCCAGTTGGAAAATGCGCCCACTTCTACCTGTTTCTGTCGCCCGGCCGAGCATGCGTGTTCCTGCGTCGAGCGAAAAACGAAAATTGAAAACTCAGCAAAACCAGCACAAGGATCCGTCGTGACAGACAATGATCAGCGAGTCGTCCTTTATACCGACGGCGCGTGTCGTGGAAATCCTGGCCCAGGTGGTTGGGGGGTGTTAATGCGCTATAAAGGCGCGGAAAAGCGTCTGTGTGGTGGTGAGCCAGAAACGACGAATAACCGTATGGAGTTAATGGCAGCGATCGAAGGCCTTAAAGCGCTAAAGCGACCCTGCGCTGTGGATTTGTACACCGACTCTCGCTATGTACAGCAAGGCATTGATAGCTGGCTTAAAGGCTGGAAAGCCAAGGGCTGGAGAACCGCCTCGAAGGCACCGGTGAAAAATAAAGATTTATGGATGCTTCTGGATGAGCAGAACCAGCGCCATGCCGTGAACTGGTGTTGGGTAAAAGGTCATGCAGGGCACGAAGGAAATGAATTGGCTGATCAGCTGGCGAATCAGGGGCTTGAAGAAGCTCAGGCGCGGCAAGGTGCCTAAGGAGACAGTGACATGAGGCAGATTATTCTTGATACCGAAACGACCGGTATCGATCCTCAGCAGGGGCACCGACTGGTTGAAATCGGTTGTGTTGAAATGGTGGATCGCAAGTTCACCAAGCGTACCTTTCACGTCTATATCAACCCGGAGCGTGAGGTCGATCCGGAAGCCGTTGCTGTTCACGGTATTACTGATGACTTTCTGAAAGACAAGCCTCTGTTCGCAGCGGTTGTTAAAGACTTTCTCGAGTTTGTTGATGGCGCAGAACTGATCATCCATAACGCTCCGTTCGACGTGGGCTTTCTTAACCACGAGATGAATCGGCTTGATCCGGGGTTGGGACGTATCGAAGACCGTTGCCTGATCACTGACTCGTTGGCGATGGCCCGGCACATGTATCCGGGACAGAAGAATAACCTGGATGCCCTCTGCCGCCGCTTGGGTGTCGATAACTCGGGCCGAACCTATCACGGCGCTTTGCTTGACTCGGAGATCCTCGCCGAAGTTTATCTACTGATGACCGGTGGTCAGACGAGTCTAAAGCTCGGCGGTGACAGTGAGGATGAAGAGAATGATCTCAGCGTTCGTAGTGTAACACGCAAAGGATCAATCCCTGTTTTTGCCGCCAAGCCGGAAGAACTCGAAGTTCATCGCGCTTATATCGAGAAAATTGGCCAGAGTGCTGATGCCTGGTAATTCATCTTTGGGACAATGCCTATGACCTTGCAGATTACTGATCGGCTTCCTGAGGCATTAATCACCACGCTTGAAAAGGGCCAGGTGCAAGGCAAAGGTGTCTTTGTGATTACCGGAGCAGGTATTAGCACGGATTCCGGCATTCCCGATTACCGCGATCATGAGGGCCAATGGAAGCGGAGTATGCCGGTTCAGCATCGGGAGTTTATGGAGCAGTTGGCGGTGCGTCAGCGTTTCTGGGCGCGCAGCCTGATCGGCTGGCCGGTGATGTCTAAAGCGCAGCCCAATCAGGCGCATCGACTGCTTGCTGACTGGGAGCTGCGGGGCTGGATCAGTGAACTGGTCACGCAAAATGTGGACGGCTTGCATCAAAAGGCCGGAAGTGCGGAAGTGATCGACCTTCACGGTCGCTCGCAGTGGATTCGCTGTATGAACTGCGATTTTCGCATTGAGCGTGATGAGCATCATCAGGTGCTGCGTGAATGGAATCCTTTCTTTGCGCAGCTGGATGCCGAAGTCGCGCCTGATGGGGATGCCGATCTTGAACTGGCCGATTTCTCTGATTTTAAGTGCATGTCATGCCCGCAGTGTCAGGGTATTCTCAAGCCCGATGTTGTTTTCTATGGTGATGTCGTGCCCACAGAACGCGTGCGCCGGGCAATGGAGGCGTTGGAGCGCTCCAGTGCTGTGCTTGCCATTGGCACATCCCTGATGGTGTTCTCCAGTTTTCGCTTCTGTAAACGCGCAGCCGAACTGGAGATTCCGCAATTTGCCATTAATCTGGGTAAAACCCGCGCAGATGATCTGCTACACAGCCGCTGGACCGTCGGTGCCAGCGAAGGGTTGGCTCAATTAACCCAGTCCTTGTACTCCTTACAGCCGTATTCCCAATAAGCCTGTTAGCGGTCACCTGATCCATTTCAGGTGACGAGCCTTATCACTTTTCATGGAGAAAGCCTGTGACTCTCAAGGCAGTATATCTGGATGAAGCCTCACTGAATTTCGGTGATCTCGACATGCTCAAGCTTAGCGGGAGTGGCGTGGATTATCGTGGCTGGCCTTCCACGCCAGGTGAAAAAACGCTTGAACGGCTTGAGGGCGTACAGGTCGCCATTGTTAACAAGCATGTTTTGACGGCTGAGACATTGAGGGCGTTACCTGAGCTAAAAGTCATCCTGATTTCAGCAACCGGAACCAACAATGTCGATTTGCTGGCGGCGAAAGAGCTGGGGATTCAGGTCTGCAACTGTCAGGGTTACGGCACGCCGAGCGTTGCTCAGCATACACTAATGCTGATGCTGGTATTGGCAACACGATTTACCTGGTATCAGGCGGATATCGCAGAGGGCCAGTGGCAAAAGAGCAGCATGTTCTGCCTTGCGGATTATCCCATCGAAGAACTTACCGGCAAAACCCTCGGTATTGTCGGTTATGGTGAGCTGGGGCAGGCGGTCGCCAAACTGGCTGAAGCTTTCGGCATGAAAGTTCTGATAGCTGGGCGGCCGGGGCAAACGGTGCGAGAGGGGCGTTTGGCGTTGGATGAACTGCTTCCAAAGGTGGATATTCTAAGCCTTCATTGTCCGCTCAATGATGATACACGTGACCTGATCGATAAGCGTCGTCTTGGATTGATGAAAACCCGCGCTTTACTGGTGAATACCGCCCGCGGTGGCGTCGTGAATGAAGAGGCGCTGCACTTTGCCCTGAGCCACGGCATTATCGCCGGTGCCGCCACCGACGTGTTGACCACAGAGCCGCCACGCGAAGGCAATATTCTGCTGGATCAACCATTGGATAATCTGATTGTCACCCCACACAATGCATGGGCCAGTGTGCAGTCTCGCCAACGAATGATTGACCAGCTTGCCCACAATCTGACAGCGTGGAAGGGTGGTAAAGAGCTCAAATATCGAGTGATTTAACGGTTGCTGCGGAGCTGTGAGTGACCAGGCATCGCTTTATAACCATGTCATCACAGGGCCGAGTTGCTGATTGAGCTCGGCCTTGGTGTTCTCTACCTCAGAGCGAGGAATCGCCAGTGTCACGATGACATCCGCGCTAAATTGCTCATCGATAATGCGTGTGATGCTGTTGTTAAGCAGGCTTTGCAGGCGAGCATGGGTGCTGTAATCGCACTGAAGTCTGACTTCTGAGGTTTGCCACTGCTCTTGAGTTGGAAGCACAGCCAGCGCTTCCTGTACGCCCTGACTATAAGCCCGCACCAATCCACCGACGCCCAATTTGATTCCGCCGAAATAGCGGATCACGATAGCGGCAACTTCTCCCACCCCGCTGTGCTGTAATACCGTCAGCATGGGACGTCCGGCGCTGCCAGAAGGCTCGCCATCATCGCTACTGCCTTGTTGTGTATCATCCTCGGGAGGGCCGAGCAAAAAAGCGGAACAGTGATGGTTGGCCTTGGGGTGATCGGTTCTGGCTTGTTGCAGCATCTGAGCAAAGTCTTCTCTGCTGTTGATTCTGGCAAGTCGGGTAATAAACAGGCTTTTCTTGATCTCCGTTTCCACCTCGATGGCTTCAGCGGGCACCTGGTAGCAATCAGCCATGGCTGTTGCTCAGCCAGAGGCGAACATCCTTTAGCCACTCGGGAGCCTCAGCCAGCAGGCGAGCACGAAGTGCATCACTCACTTCTGCCTGTTCTTGCGGGAAATAGAGATCCAGACGAATCTGCTGGCCGAAGTAATACAGTTTGAGGTGCAGCAGATGAAGCTGCTGTTCTTTCAGCATCGGGGTCAGCCACTGCATGATTTCATATCGGCCGGGGAGATGCTGTTGGCCGGCTTCATCAGCGCTGACATCAATGTGAAAAACGATGTCACGGATCTCCGAACAGGCTTTGCGGCCTCGCTGAGTCGCTCGAACCCCCACATGGTGAGCTTCAGCGGCAGAGAGTTCATCACCGACCACAAAGTGAACATCGACCAGATACTGGCTACCCATGCGGCGGCTACGTAAATCATGCACGTTCTTAATGCCGGGCTCGGCACTCATTGCAGCAATAAGCTGATGAGTATCTTCCTCAGGAAGGGCGCGGTCAGTCAGTTCCTGCAGGTTATTCCAGGTAAGCTCCCAGCCGATCTTGGCGATCATGATGGCGACCGCGAGCGCGGCGATAGGATCCAGCCAGCTGATGCCAAAATAGTTGGCAATCAGGGCAACCAGAACTACCACAGAGGACAGTGAGTCGGAACGATGGTGCCAAGCATTGGCGATCATCAGATCAGATTTGATCTTTTTGCCCGCAGCCAAGGTGTAGTGATACAGCCACTCTTTTCCAACAATTGAGAAGAGCGTAATGCCAAGTGTCATCCAACTGGTTTGCGCGAGCTGCTGCGGGGTAAAGAGGCGCTCAATGCTATCGAAGGCCAGGGCGCCAGCAACACCACCCAGCACCATGCCAAGGATGACGGTGCCGAGGGTTTCAAAGCGCTCATGACCATAGGGATGATTGGTATCTGGTCCGGAGTGGGCAATTCTGCCGAGAAAGATAACGACAACATCGGAGAGTAAATCCGACAGCGAGTGAAGGCCGTCAGCCAGCAGCGCATGGGACATGAAGACCAGACCAAGCACGACTTTCGCCAGTCCCATTAGCAGATTCAGTAAGGCGCCAACCAGGGTGACGCGTTGCAAAATGGCAGTTTTATTGACGGACGAAGTGGTCATCGAATTCCTGAATACTAAGGGTTTGCAGTTGGATAATTTAGCGCCAATTTAAGAGAAGCCCCATAGTAACTTGGCTGTGCTGATATGCGCACAATGTTATCCACATTTTCTGTGGGTAACTTTTTCTCATCCGACTGATGAGGCTATCTCATGGACTTTATTCTTTACCGCCAAACCATTCCAGCCATTGTGGCAGCAAGCGGTTAAGCTCAAGGGCGCTCATGGTAAAGAGAGCGTCCAGTTCCTGATCGCGGTTATCGGTCTCGGTATGTTCAAGTTCATCCTGCAGGCGTTCACTGGCTTGAACACGTTTGAAGGTCAGGTCGTCACAGAGCATGAACTCCAGCGAGTCCTGCCAGCTCATTCTTAGCTTGGTGGCCTGCTTGCCTGCTTCCAGATGAGTCTGGATTTCATCACTATCGAGGGCTTGGCGACGAATCTTGATGATGCCGCCATCATCGGCTGGATCACGCAGTTCGCATTCATCGGCAATCACCACCTCTTCCGGAACGCTGGTGGCATCATTGAGCCAGCTGGTCATGACGACGGCAGGGCTTTGTTTAACGCGCGGTGGAATAACCGGGAACGAGCCCAAGCCTTCACGGAGCAGATTCAATAAGGGCTCGGCTTTGTTATAGCTGGAGGTGTCGACAGCAATCCAGCCTTGCTCAGGAGCGATACATAAAAAGCTGAATTGATGACGACTAAAGGCACGTGGAAGAAGCTCCAGTGTGACCTGATCTTTGACGTCCTGACGTTCTTTCTTCGTTGGGCGACGGCTTTGCTCTTCTTCCAGTTTTTCCAGACGCTCCTGTACCAGCTCATTAACGACCTGACTGGGGAGCAATTTTTCCTGTCGTTTGGATTTCAGAAGAAAGTAGCCCTGACTATTTAAAAAGAGCTGTTCCTGATTTTGCGTTAGCGGGCTGACCCAGCCCAGGCGTTCTTTTTCCTGGCTTGAGCAAGGTTGAAAGCGGTGGCTTTCCAGTGCGGCTTGCAGTTTTTCTTCATCCAGGCTGAAAGGCTGGGAAAAGGTGTAAATCACAAGGTTCTTGAACAGCATGAAAATTCCATCAGCAAGCTGGGACGCAAGGTCGCAGGGGGAGTTGAAAGCAGAGGGTATTGTAGCCAGTGAGACGCAGACTACCAGACTTGAAGTTCAAGGAGAGATACTCCCACCTGGCGGTACGAATGAGAGTGATAGCCTTCCATGGCTTCAAGAACATTGAGGCAATGCTCAGATAATGCAGGAAATACCTGTTCCCTTCAGACCACAGTAGCCTGCTGGATTTTTATCAAGATATTGCTGATGGTATTCCTCAGCGTAATAGAAAGTCGGTGCAGGGAGAATCTCAGTGGTAATGGCTCCGAAACCTGCCTGTTTAAGCTCTTCAGCAAAAGCCTCTCGACTTAATTCAGCCGCGGCCTGCTGCCCAGCGGAGTAGGTGTAAATGGCTGAGCGGTACTGAGTGCCAATGTCTCCGCCCTGGCGCATGCCTTGAGTGGGATCATGAACTTCCCAGAACACTTTCAGTAACTTTTCATAGCTGGTGATGCGTGGATCAAAAACCACCAACACCACCTCGGTATGGCCCGTCATACCCGTACAAACTTCTTCGTAGCTTGGATTGGGCGTGATGCCGCCTGCATAACCTACAGCGGTAGTGAAGACTCCAAGCTGCTGCCAGAATTTGCGCTCCGCTCCCCAGAAGCACCCAAGACCAAAGAGGGCTGTCTGAAATCCAGTGGGGAAGGGGCCTTTCAGCGGGTTGCCCAGCACCGTGTGAGAGGCTGGCACTGAAACGGCACTACTGCGGCCGGGCAATGCCTGTTCAGCGGAAGGCATGTCCAATAATTTCTGACCCATGATTACCTCGATTCTTCTGGGTAAGGTCGCAGCGCACAAATGAGATCTTTGAACGCTGTTCGGTTAGGAGTGCTTAATGTAAGACTCGCAGCCGGAGAATCAAGCCCCGGCTGCGGCAGGAGTATAAGAATAAAGACAGGAAGTGTGACTAAATATAGAGCTCAAAGTTCAGTGATGGTGCTTTCTCATTTCCCATGAAGGGGCCTTTAAGAGTGTCTTGGGGAGGGGCGCCCAGACGCGACTCCAGCCAGACATCTTCAGGTGAGAGGTGCTCCATGCGATTCAGGTTAAACACGGTACGGACAATCGCAGGTTGGCGGGTCCGCCGTGATAGCTGCATGACGAAGCCGATTCGGCCGCTTTGCAGCTGAACCAGAGAACCTACCGGAAATACGCCCATACAGGAGATAAAGCGAGTCACAACCTCAGGATCAAAGCGCGTGTTTTTCTGCTGAACGAGCGTTTTAAGAGCTGCGGCTGGCGCTTTGGCGGAGCGATGTAGCCTGTCGACGGTCATTGCATCATAAGCATTTACCACGGCAGTCATGCGACCGTATACGGAAATAGCTTTTTTCTGCAGGCCGTAGGGATAGCCAGAGCCATCGTAGTTTTCAAAATTCTGGGTGGCGACAGTAACTGCCATAGGTGGCAGATCCGGTAAATCGCGCAGCAAAGACTCTCCGTACAACGGATTTTGCCGAACGATACGAAACTCTTCATCACTGAGACGGTCGGTCTTCTCCCGGATATTGGCAGGGATGAGCATCATCCCGATGTCATGCAGTAGGCCGCCGATAATAAGCTCGCTCACCATGCCGGACTTCATTCCGAGGAATCGGGCAAAGTTACCGAGAAGCAAGGCAACGTTGACGGAGTGCTCAAAAAGATAGTTCTCAGGGCTTCTTAGTCGCCCAACGCAGATCAGCGCATCGGGATTACGCTCCAGGGAGCGGTGAATCAGTTGGGCGCATTGCACCACTGAAGGGTAGTCCAGCGGCGCCTGACCCTGAACATTCAGGCTCACGGCTCGCAGAAGATTTACGGCTTTTTTATGAATCGCCCGGGCGCTGATAAGCTCAACTTCAAAATCTCTGGGCTTGGATTGCGCAGCAGATGGTGTCCCTCGGCGTCGAGCATCATTAACATCGCTCAAGAATAGATCTCCCAGATCGCTTGGCCGTAATAAGTGCGCGTGGATGGTCTGCAAAAAGGATTGCGACCGTGTCGTGGCGGCAGGTCATGGGAATTTTTAACACTTTTTTGCATTTGTGAATACTCCTCGTCTGCGCAGATGCAGCATTTATGAGGCTTTGCTGTATTCACTACAGTGGAGGAGATTTGGATTCCTGACTAGGCTTTCCAATTGTTCACAAAGTGGTAATTTTTTTAACCAAGGTGTCGGTTTTTTTAGACTTCGACAGAACAGTTTGATTAGTATGGCATTTAATGACTAAAGGTGGACGCGGTTCAGTTGCTAAGGCTGTAACCTTCGTCTTACAAGCCACATTTCCCCAAAGGTGAGATATGAAACGCACGCTATTGGCTGCTGCTATTGCTTTGACTTTTTCTGCTGGCGCCTCCGCTGCAGAGGTTAAACCTGCCGTGGTATATGACATGGGCGGCAAATTCGATAAGTCTTTTAACGAAGGCGTGTCTCATGGGGTGGCGAAGTTCGCTAAAGAGTCCGGCCAGGATGTTGTTGAGTTTGAACCCTCGAACGATTCCCAGATCGAGCAGGGGCTCAAGCGAATGGCCAAGCGTGGTTACAATCCGGTCATTGCTGTTGGCTTTAATCAGGCAAACGCACTGGCCAAAGTGGCAGATGAGTTTCCTGAAACCCATTTCGCGATTATCGATATGGTCGTCGACAAGCCGAATGTTGAGTCCATCGTATTTAAAGAGCATGAAGGCTCCTTCCTGGTGGGCGCTCTTGCCGCAATGAAAAGCCAGACCGGCAAGGTGGGTTTCATCGGCGGTATGGATATTGGTCTGATTCGCAAATTTGAATGTGGTTATGAGCAGGGGGCCAAATACATCAACCCGAAGGTCGAAGTCTTTGCCAACATGACAGGTTCAACCCCGGCTGCCTGGAATAATCCAGGCAAAGGTGGTGAGTTGGCGAAAAGCCAGTTTGACCGGGGTGCCGATGTGGTGTTTGCCGCAGCAGGCGGTACCGGTGTCGGGGTTTACCAGGCTGCTGCGGATGAGGGTAAGTACGCGATCGGTGTAGACTCCAACCAAAACTATCTGCACCCGGGTACCATGCTGACTTCAATGGTGAAAAGTGTGGACGTTGCTGCCTATAACACTATTAAAGATGTTCAGGACGGTACCTGGAAACCGGGCGTTAAGGTGCTGGGTCTTGCTGATAATGGCGTATCCTGGGCGTATGACCAGTACAACAAAGATCTGGTGACTGCGGATATGAAGGCCAAAATGGATGAGATCCAGAAGGATATTGTCGATGGCAAAATCAACGTGCATGACTACATGTCTGATAACTCCTGCCAGTAAAAGTCTCTATGAGTGAAACCAAACCTTTAACAACCGGCTCCCACGAGCCGGTTTCTCCATTAGCGCTGGAACTCTCTGGTATCAGTAAGCGTTTTGGTGCTGTCCAGGCTAACAAGGATATTTCGCTGCAGGTAGCTCAAGGCAGCATTCAGGGTATCGTCGGTGAGAATGGCGCTGGAAAATCGACGCTGATGAGCATCATTTATGGCTTTTACGAAGCGGATGAGGGCGAGATCAGGGTTGATGGCAAGCGTGTTGATATTCGAAGTTCACAAGATGCGATCAGCCACGGCATTGGTATGGTGCATCAGCACTTCATGCTGGTAGATAACTTCACAGTGGTGGAAAACGTCATGCTGGGGGCTGAAGGTGGCCCGCTACTCAAGCATGGGCAAGCCAAAGTTCGTCAGGAGCTTCAGCGCCTTAGCCGCGAGTATCGACTCCAGGTCGATCCGGATGCCGTCGTTGGTGAATTGTCGGTTGGCCATCAACAGCGCGTGGAAATTCTCAAAGCCTTATATCGTGGCGCCAAAATTCTAATTCTCGATGAGCCGACGGGTGTTCTTACACCTCAGGAAACAGATGAGCTCTTTCGTATCCTTTATGCACTGCGCGATCAGGGCGTCACCATTATTCTGATTACGCACAAGCTGCGTGAGATTATGGATGCCACCACGCAGGTTGCTGTGATGCGCGGGGGAGAGCTGGTTGCTCATCGTAAGACGCAGGAAACCTCGAAAGAAGAGCTCGCTGAGTTGATGGTGGGGCGTAAAGTCCTGCTTCGAGTTGAGAAGCAGCCGGCTAATCCCGGTAAGGTGCTATTACAAGCCGATAAGCTAACCGTGACTGACAGTCAGGGAGTCGAGAGAGTCAAGCAGGTAAGTTTTGCTCTTCGCGCGGGTGAGATTGTCGGTATCGCCGGTGTGTCTGGTAATGGTCAGAGTGAATTGCTGGAGGCGTTGTCAGGAATCACACCATTAAATGGCGGTTCGGTAACCTTGGCTGGCAAGCAGTATTCGGCTGAAAGCACCCTTGACCCCCGTCAGCTACGCGACCTGGGAATGGCGCATGTACCAGAGGATCGTCATCGGATGGGGGTGGTAACCGACTTTACTGCTCAGGAGTCAGCCATACTGGGTCATCATCACTATCCTGAGTTTAACGGCCGGTTATTGATGAATCAGGCGGCGATTCTCTCTTCCTATCAAAGTAAGGCGGAGGCTTATGATATTCGGCCTCGCGACCCGCATCTTAAATCCTCCAACTTTTCCGGCGGTAATCAGCAGAAAATCGTACTGGCGCGAGAGATGGAGCACGACCCTGAGGTGTTACTGATTGGTCAGCCGACTCGCGGTGTTGATATCGGCGCTATCGAGTTTATTCATCAGCGAATTGTGGCGATGAGGGATGCCGGCAAAGCCATTTTGCTCGTGTCAGTAGAGTTGGACGAAATCATGTCTCTGAGTGACCGGATTTTAGTGATGTGTGGTGGCCGTGTGACCGGTGAAGTCTCGGGAAGTGAGGCTGATGAGAGAACGCTGGGGCTAATGATGGGTGCAGAGTCTGAGGTGAAGTCATGAGTCAGCCTGCGGGGCAGTTGCCTGCATGGGTGAATACGCTGTTATTACCTGTGTTAAATATTTTGTCAGCGTTTGCGGTAACCGCGCTGGTCTTTCTCGCGATTGGCGAGAATCCCATAGAAGCAGCAAAGTTGATGCTCTATGGCGCCTTTGGTTATCAGGAAGGTATTGGATATACCCTGTATTACACCACTAACTTTATCTTTACAGGGTTAGCGGTGGCGGTAGCCTTTCATGCGGGTTTGTTCAATATCGGTGGTGAAGGTCAGGCTTATATTGGCGGTTTGGGAGCCGGTCTGGCATGCCTTGCCCTGGATGCCTACTTGCCACCCTATGTCTTGTTGCCACTGGCTGTGCTGGCTAGTGCACTCTTTGGCGCGGCGTGGGCCTTTATCCCCGGTTATCTGCAGGCTAAGCGCGGCAGTCATGTCGTTATTACTACCATCATGTTCAATTTTCTGGCCTCGTCGCTGATGGTGTACCTGCTGGCGCATGTGCTGAATGTTCCAGGCCAGATGGCGACATCCAGTCGTGATTTTGCCGAGGGTGTTGGTCTTCCCTTCATACATCAAATGCTGGGTGCCATCGGTATCAGCTTTGATGAGTCTCCTCTCAACTTTTCTTTTATCCTCGCCTTGCTGGCGGGAGTTGGAGTCTGGTTTCTCATCTGGCGAACTCGATGGGGGTATGAACTGCGAACTGTTGGCAGCAACTCCACAGCTGCGGTCTACGCAGGTATCAAGCCAGCGGCCATTATTATTTGGGTGATGATGCTTTCCGGAGCCTTGGCCGGCATGGTCGGTGTGAATGAAATTTTGGGTGTTCAGCATCGTCTGCTTCTGGACTTCAGTGCCGGATATGGTTTTGTCGGCATTGCCGTATCACTCATGGGGCGTAACCATCCTGTCGGGATACTGCTGGCTAGTTTGCTGTTTGGTGCGCTTTATCAGGGTGGTGCTGAACTTGCCTTCGATATGCCCAACATCACCCGCGATATGGTCGTGATGATTCAAGGGCTGATTATTCTTTTCTGTGGCGCGCTGGAGTTTATGTACCGACCAGTACTGATGCGTCTATTTGCTTGCAGTGCGGTGTAGGAGGAGAGGATGGATTACTTCACGATTTTTATTCTGACTCTTGATGCCACTGTACGTGTTTCAACTCCCTTGATTTTAGCAGCGTTAGCGGGCCTGTTCGCCGAGCGTTCGGGTGTTGTCGATATCAGCCTTGAAGGGAAAATGTTAGCGGGGGCATTTATTGCAGCGTCTGTTTCTTATGTGACGGGTAATGTATGGCTGGGTTGTCTGGCTGCGATGGGTGTTTCTACGGCATTGGCCTTACTGCACGGTTACGCCTGTATCACGCATAGGGGTAATCAGGTGGTCAGCGCTGTGGCAATCAATATTCTGGTAGCAGGCTTGTCGATTGTGCTTGGGCTGGCCTGGTTTCATCAGGGAGGTCAGACGCCGAATTTGCCTGCTAGTGGTCGGTTTGAAGATATTTTGCTGCCGGGGGCTGAAGCTTTAAAGAGTGTTCCAGTGCTGGGCGAAATTTATTATGAGCTGCTAAGTGGTCATAACATTCTGGTGTATTTTGCCTTTTTGATGGTGCCTGTGGTCTGGTGGGTGGTTTATCGCACTCGATTTGGACTACGTCTACGTGCTGTGGGGGAAAACCCCAAGGCTGTTGATACCGCAGGTATCTCTGTGATGGGTCTGCGTTATCAGGCACTAGTGATCAATGGAATGCTTTGTGGCATTGCCGGGGCCTACATTTCGTCTGCCCAGAATGCGCAGTTTGTTCGAGACATGACCGCGGGACAGGGCTATATGGCGCTTGCCGCTCTCATTTTCGGTAAATGGCGCCCTGTCCCAGTGATGCTGGCCTGCTTGCTCTTCGGATTTTTGGATGCGGTTGCGGTTCGGCTTCAAGGAGTCGAGTTGCCCGGCATTGGCGTTGTGCCAGTGCAGTTTATTGAAGCCTTGCCGTATCTGCTGACGGTCATTCTGCTGGCCGGGTTTATCGGTAAAGCGGTGGCGCCAAAAGCCATAGGTGTTCCCTATGTCAAAGAGCGTTAGCGACTAAGTATCAAATTGCCCTCTAAATAAAAAAGCTCCTAAGGGAGCTTTTTTATTTGCGGCTATCTCAATCAGACATCAGGCCGGAGTCTGTTGGCTACTAATACCATTATTCACGGAGCATAGATTACTCAGCCAGTGAGACCAGGCGCTCCATGTAGCAGCCTCTGGGAGATTGGCTGTAGCTTTGATAAGCCGTGTGAACGCTGCTCCCGGTTTCTTTAGTTGTAGGTTCATAAAGCTGTACGCTTGATGAACGCGTGCGACCAGGCGCCTGCGCCCGAGTCCAGGCAGGTGTTTTACCTGAATTGAGTAGCGCTCGAAGATTGACTCACAAGCCAGAATAAAATGTAGGCTGGATTGGGGCGCATTCGCTGTGGTTTTGACCCAAGGATAGGGTGTGGCAAGTACTTTACTTTGAAGAGCAATTTTAAGGGCTGCATCCCAAAATTGAGCTTCGAGCGGCAGTAAAGCATCAAAGCCTTTTACGCGTTTTAGGGTTTCTACATTCAGTAGCATCGACGAGCTTGTCATTACCGGCTCGCTGAGTAGTTGCTGAAATGCACTCTCTGTCAAGGGAATGGGTTTCCATGGAGAGTGTTTAAAAAACTTTTTGAAGCCTGGCCAGGTCTCAAACAACGTTACAGCGCTTTGGGTGTCTGTAAGCTCTACATTACTAATTACCATGGATGCATCGGAATTTTGCGCGGGAAGTAATGCTTCGAGAGTATGAGAGTGCCAGCTATAACCTTCTTGCCAGAACGTTATCCAACACTCAGTGCTGCGGTGAATTAACGCATTGCGCTCAACAACGCCAGAGCGTGAGCGCCATTCGATAACACCAACATTTACCTGGCAACTTTCTGCCTGTTGCTGTGCTAGGGTCTTATAGCTTGCAGGAACCAGTAAGAAGCACTGAGAAGGTTGAACGGATTGTTCAGAAAGGGTTTTCAGTCGCTGGCGTAGCAATTCAACATCCTGAACGCTGTCCTCGATGACAACAGTAATGGGTGCCTTGGGCTTGCCGGATAAATTGCCTGTCATACTGATCCCCTTGATCAAGTTCACAGAAACCTGTGATGGGACACTTTACTTCTCTGACGGATCGGCTGGTAAAGCTTTCGCTATATTTTGACCGATGGTTCAAGACTACCTAAAAGATTCCTTATTAGGTAGTAACAGTAGGTAACCTTTTCTGCTAAATCTACCTGATCGCCGACGATGAGATTTAAGGGTATCCCTTAGTCGAAGAAATACTTTATGATCTGGCGTGTCATTAATGACTATTGATATTTGCTTTCGTTAATAAGGAAAGCAACCAGAAGGTTGGATTTGGTGGGTTTTCGACAGCAAAGCTCACGTTTTCAATCTTTTTCTGATGAGGTGATCGCGTAGTCTTATAGATGACCTTGCTAACAACGGAGTAGGTTGTGAAAGAAGAAGTCGTGTTGTTCGAGCCTAATGTATTGATCGAACTGGCTGAAGATACTTCTGGCGATACCATGAAGCGTTATGTGGAAGGCTATCTTGCTGAGTTAGAGGGCAAGGTAACTCGCCTTGGTTCTGCATTGAGCGAAAATAATCAGGATCAGGTTGTTCATATTGCCCATGATCTTAAAGGCAGCTCGGCTGCTGTTGGTGCCTCTGCGCTGTCTCGTCTGGCAAAGCAAATGGAGAACAGTGCGCGGGTAGGGCAGTTGGCAGCCGCTCAAATTGCGTATAAGCGACTGCCCAAACTTGTGGAGCCCAGTTGTGACTCCATCAGAGACTGGTTAGCTGATCAGTAAGCTGAATCGTTCCAGTCGAGAGTTTTGCGCTCCCGGCTGCTTTTTTCTGCTAGAAGAATAAGGTGTAGCGCGTCACGGATTTCTGTTTCAGAGACGGGGAGAGCTGCGTTGCTCTTGATGGCATCGTGAAGCTTCTTATAAAAATGCTGGTAACTCCCTTCCAGGGTTGGGATATCCAGCGACTTTCCTTCGCTCGTAAATAGTGTTCCCCAATGGGCGGAGTCCTCTATGCCCGTATCTCCATTCAGGAAGATTCCGTCAGCTTTTAGCCTGTCTTCTTGTGGGTCCAAACCATACTTAACAAAACTCCCTTTAGAGCCTTCAGCCCGATAACGAAGAGTGGGGCTTTCTGCGTTGTGGCAAGTTGCACCCAGACGCACGCTCAGTTGGTTGGGATAGTGGAGGGTGACTTGAAAGTAGTCGCACGCTTTAGAATCTGGGCGAATCGACCGAAGGTCTGCTGTTATGGCTGTTGGCTTACCGAAAAGCTGTAGGGATTGATCGGCCAGGTGTGGACCCAGATCCCACCAGTAGCCCGCGCCCGGTTGGTCTTCCTCGCGCCAGCGTTGCTGAGTCTCAGGCCGAAAACGATCAAAACGGCTCTCAATCATCGAGAGATCACCAAGGCTTCCTTCTTTAATGAGTTTTTGTAACGTCAGGAAGTCGTTATCGAATCGGCGGTTCTGAAAGGCGCAGACCGTTTTATTAGCGTTTTTTGCGGCGGCAAAAATGTTATCAGCCTCGGTATCACTCAGGCAAAAAGGCTTTTCGACCAGAACATGTTTGCCGGCATTCAGTGCCTGGATAGCCATAGACGCATGAAGTGTATTGGGTGTGGTAATAACGACTAGCTCAAGAGTCGGGTCTGCCAGAAAGGCTTCAAAATCACTATATAGCTTCCATGGTGAAGAGTCGGCTTGGTTTAGACTTCGTCCAAACTGGCTGTGAATGCTGAAGAGAGGATTCGAAGAGAGTAGGGGGATATGGAATACCTTTGCGGACATTCCCGTGCCAACGATTCCCACATTTAACATGCTGTTAGTCCTTAGACGAAATTCGCTTAAAGGCTAATCAACAGGGAAGACTAAATAAAGGGAAAAGAGAAAAACAATCTTGTGAGAT
>NZ_JBKKHQ010000036.1:0-546 GCF_046614695.1 Pokkaliibacter sp. CJK22405 | reverse complement strand
GACATGTAACGCGCCGGATAAACGCTTGAGATTTCGTTTATCTTTCTATCGATTGAGTCCACATTGTTAAAGAGCAAATAAAGCAGTGTATTTTTCAACCCAGCTTTAAATGATGTCATCCTGTCGGAAAACATGATTTAAAACTTGGTGGAGCCAAGCGGGATCGAACCGCTGACCTCCTGCGTGCAAGGCAGGCGCTCTCCCAGCTGAGCTATGGCCCCAGATTTTCGTCAAACTGTGTGAGTTCACCCAATTTGAGGAAGTCCATTTATGCCAGACACCTTCAGTTCACCTAAACCGCATTACTGCGCAGGTTCTATCGAAGGGGAGTGGGATAAATTGGTAGGCCTGAGTGGACTTGAACCACCGACCTCACCCTTATCAGGGGTGCGCTCTAACCACCTGAGCTACAAGCCTATTACGTTGCTCTATCTACATGATCGGATAATTCGTTGTGGGTACTTGCACCAGGGCATCATCGTTTAAGGAGGTGATCCAACCGCAGGTTCCCCTACGGTTACCTTGTTACGACTTCACCCCAGTCAT
>NZ_JBKKHQ010000035.1:0-572 GCF_046614695.1 Pokkaliibacter sp. CJK22405 | reverse complement strand
TGCTGGATAATCTGGTTCTGGGTCAGGTTCGCTGTTTCAGAAGCAAAGTCAGTATCACGAATACGTGAACGGGCTTCGGAGACGTTCTCCACGATGCTGCTCAGGTTACGAACGGTGGACTCAAAACGGTTCTGGATCGCACCCAGGTCAGCACGCTTGCCATCAATGGTCTTGATCGCCGAGTCCAGCTTCGCCAGTGCCGCTGAAGCATTCGCCGCAGTGGAGATGGACAGGGTACCGATACCCAGGCCAGAAGCACCGAAGCCACCCGTCTGAGAGATGTTAACGCTAATGGTCTGACCGGAGTTCGCGCCCACCAGGAACTTGGCAGAGTAGCCGCCTTTCAGCAGATCGGTACCACCGAACTGAGTGGTGGTGGCGATACGGCTGATTTCAGCTTTCAGTGCGGTCACTTCTTTCTGCAGTGCTGCACGGTCAGAGCTGGAGTTAATACCGTTCTGGGACTGAACGGCCAAAGTACGGATACGCTGCAGCGCAGTGGTGGTTTCCTGCAACGCGCCTTCAGCAACCTGCGCCACGGAGATACCGTCATTCGCGTTAGAGATCGCCTG
>NZ_JBKKHQ010000034.1:0-3283 GCF_046614695.1 Pokkaliibacter sp. CJK22405 | reverse complement strand
TTGGATGCCTGGCAATGACCTACTCTCACATGGGGAAACCCCACACTACCATCGGCGCAGACGCGTTTCACTGCTGAGTTCGGAAAGGGATCAGGTGGTTCCACGTCGCTATGGTTACCAGGCAATTCTGTCTGAGTCTCTCGGGCTTACCTTCTCTGCTATCGCAGCCGCCGGTTTACTCAATAGGGTGTGAACTCAATCAATAGCCTGCTCGCAGGCAACTCACAAAATCTCAATTATTTATCCAGCTTTTAACCAAGCTTCTTAGCTTATATGGCCAAGCCGCACGGGCAATTAGTACTGGTTAGCTCAACGCCTCACAACGCTTACACACCCAGCCTATCAACCTTGTGGTCTTCAAGGGCCCTTTAGAGGATTCAAGATCCAGGGAGATCTCATCTTGAGGGGGGCTTCCCGCTTAGATGCTTTCAGCGGTTATCCCGTCCGAACATAGCTACCGGGCAATGCCATTGGCATGACAACCCGAACACCAGCGGTTCGTCCATTCCGGTCCTCTCGTACTAGGAACAGCTCCTCTCAAATCTCCAACGTCCACGGCAGATAGGGACCGAACTGTCTCACGACGTTCTAAACCCAGCTCGCGTACCACTTTAAATGGCGAACAGCCATACCCTTGGGACCGGCTTCAGCCCCAGGATGTGATGAGCCGACATCGAGGTGCCAAACACCGCCGTCGATGTGAACTCTTGGGCGGTATCAGCCTGTTATCCCCGGAGTACCTTTTATCCGTTGAGCGATGGCCCTTCCATACAGAACCACCGGATCACTAGCACCTACTTTCGTACCTGCTCGACCTGTCCGTCTCGCAGTTAAGCACCCTTCTACGCTTGCACTCATTGGCTGATTTCCGACCAGCCTGAGGGTACCTTCGCGCTCCTCCGTTACTCTTTGGGAGGAGACCGCCCCAGTCAAACTGCCCACCACACACTGTCCTCGACCCGGATAACGGGCCTGAGTTAGAACCTCAATGGTGTCAGGGTGGTATTTCAAGGTTGGCTCCACAGAAACTGGCGTCTCTGCTTCAAAGCCTCCCACCTATCCTACACAAACAACATCAAAGTCCAGTGTGAAGCTACAGTAAAGGTTCACGGGGTCTTTCCGTCTAGCCGCGGATACGCTGCATCTTCACAGCGAGTTCAATTTCACTGAGTCTCGGGTGGAGACAGTGCCGCCATCATTACGCCATTCGTGCAGGTCGGAACTTACCCGACAAGGAATTTCGCTACCTTAGGACCGTTATAGTTACGGCCGCCGTTTACCGGGGCTTCGATCAAGAGCTTCGCCTAAGCTAACCCCATCAATTAACCTTCCGGCACCGGGCAGGCGTCACACCCTATACGTCCACTTTCGTGTTTGCAGAGTGCTGTGTTTTTAATAAACAGTTGCAGCGGCCTGGTATCTTCGACTGCCAGTAGCTTACGGAGCAAGTCCTTCACCACCGGCAGCGCACCTTCTCCCGAAGTTACGGTGCCATTTTGCCTAGTTCCTTCACCCGAGTTCTCTCAAGCGCCTTGGTATTCTCTACCTGATCACCTGTGTCGGTTTGGGGTACGGTCCTGTTTACCTGAAGCTTAGAGGCTTTTCCTGGAAGCATGGCATCAACTACTTCGCTCAAAAGAGAGCTCGTATTCGGATCTCAGTCTTAAGCCGCCGGATTTTCCTAGCCGCTCAACCTACATCCTTAAACGCGGACAACCAACGCCGCGCTAGCCTAGCCTTCTCCGTCCCCCCATCGCAGTAAACAGCGGTACTGGAATATTAACCAGTTTCCCATCGACTACGCCTTTCGGCCTCGCCTTAGGAGCCGACTCACCCTGCCCCGATTAACGTTGGACAGGAACCCTTGATCTTCCGGCGAGGGAGTTTTTCACTCCCTTTATCGTTACTTATGTCAGCATTCGCACTTCTGATATCTCCAGCATGCTTTACAACACACCTTCGCAGACTTACAGAACGCTCCCCTACCACTCCTCTAAGAGGAATCCGCAGCTTCGGTGCCTGGTTTGAGCCCCGTTATATCTTCCGCGCAGGCCGACTCGACTAGTGAGCTATTACGCTTTCTTTAAAGGGTGGCTGCTTCTAAGCCAACCTCCTAGCTGTCTGAGCCTTCCCACATCGTTTCCCACTTAACCAGGACTTGGGGACCTTAGCTGGCGGTCTGGGTTGTTTCCCTCTTCACGACGGACGTTAGCACCCGCCGTGTGTCTCCCGGATAGTACTCACTGGTATTCGGAGTTTGCATCGGGTTGGTAAGTCGGGATGACCCCCTAGCCGAAACAGTGCTCTACCCCCAGTGGTATTCGTCCGAGGCGCTACCTAAATAGCTTTCGGGGAGAACCAGCTATCTCCGAGCTTGATTAGCCTTTCACTCCGATCCACAGGTCATCCGCTAACTTTTCAACGGTAGTCGGTTCGGTCCTCCAGTCAGTGTTACCTAACCTTCAACCTGCCCATGGATAGATCGCCCGGTTTCGGGTCTACTACCAGCGACTTGACGCCCTATTAAGACTCGGTTTCCCTACGCCTCCCCTAAACGGTTAAGCTTGCCACTGATAGTAAGTCGCTGACCCATTATACAAAAGGTACGCAGTCACACCCGAAGGTGCTCCCACTGCTTGTACGTACACGGTTTCAGGTTCTATTTCACTCCCCTCTCCGGGGTTCTTTTCGCCTTTCCCTCACGGTACTGGTTCGCTATCGGTCAGTCAGGAGTATTTAGCCTTGGAGGATGGTCCCCCCATATTCAGACAGGATATCACGTGTCCCGCCTTACTCGATTTCATCTAAAGTGCGTTTTCGTGTACGGGGCTATCACCCACTATGGCGACACTTTCCAGAGTCTTCCACTAACACACAATAAACTTAAGGGCTGGTCCCCGTTCGCTCGCCACTACTAAGGGAATCTCGGTTGATTTCTTTTCCTCGGGGTACTTAGATGTTTCAGTTCTCCCGGTTCGCCTCCTGTACCTATGTATTCAGTACAGGATATCCCCGAAGGGATGGGTTTCCCCATTCGGACATGCGTGGATCAAAGCTTGTTTGCCAGCTCCCCACGCCTTTTCGCAGGCTACAACGTCCTTCATCGCCTCTGACTGCCAAGGCATCCACCGTGCACGCTTAGTCACTTGGCCATATAAGCTAAGCAACCTGGTCTTTCTACATCTCTTTGCTTTCGAAAAAGCATCGACATGTAACGCGCCGGATAAACGCTTGAGATTTCGTTTATCTTTCTATCGATTGAGTCCACATTGTTAAAGAGCAA
>NZ_JBKKHQ010000032.1:0-39583 GCF_046614695.1 Pokkaliibacter sp. CJK22405 | reverse complement strand
TGTTTGGTCGCACTCTCATTTTACTCACTTGGACTCAGGCTTTTTCATTGACTGCCATTTATGGGACAGCAGTGGCCTCAAAGGCACCTTTTTTCGTTAAAACCGTCGGGTGATGGCTGCTTATTTCTGTGGCATCGGCAGCTGTGGCAAGTCCTGATTCAACAGATCGGCATGACGCAGCAGCAGATTGGTGCTGCTGACCTGCTCGCCGAGGTGCAGCAGTAGACGCGCCAGTTCCTGCAGTGTCTCGTAGCGAGGCTGTTTGGTCAGGCTGCTTTCCAGATACTGACGGGCTTTTTGCCACTGGCCACACTGAATGCTCAGACGGCCCAGTGTCAGTAGCAGAACTGCATTATCCGGATGTTGTTTCAACCACTTCTCAGCGGTGCTGAGCTGACGATCCAGCGCCGGGCTTTGAATCAGGCCGTATTGGTAGACCAGCTCATCATTCCACTGCTGGTTGACTGCATTTCGAATGACAATCTCGGCACGCTCAATCGCTGAGAGATCCATCAGGCGCTCAACATAAAGCTGTAGCGTCAGGGTCTGCTCTTGCAGATTAATGGGCATCGCCTGCCAGGTATCCAGAATTTCCTGAATCCGGGCCTCATCAGTGGCTTCCTTGTTGCGACCCGCTTCTTTGAGGCGGGCACGCCAGGCATCCGCTTCCAGCAGCTTCAGGCTGGAGAGATCCATCGCTTCATTGCGCTTGAGATCAATAATCAGGTCGCACAGACCTTTCCAGTCCTTAAGCTCCACACAGCAGGTTTTTAGCATGCGCAGCACCTGAGTATGGCGAGGCGACTGCTTGCGTAGCGTCAGAAGTAGCGCGCGGGCTTTAACGTATTCGCCTCGCTGCAGCATTAATTCGGCTTGGGTCAGGCCAACGGCAATATCAGCGCCTTTAGTGGTTTCCTGCGCTTTTTGCAGCCACTTATCCGCTTTGTCGTCATGACCCTGCTCCTGCGCTGCACGAGCTGCGGCAAGGTAGTTGATCATCGGCATATCGCTTGCGGTTGCCGACTGGGTCAGCCAGCGTTCGGCCTGCTTCCAGCGACCATCGGCCAGTGCCAGTAAGCCGCGATGGGTTTTTACACTGGCATTGGCTTGCTGACGGCTGCTACGCCAGCGGCGAAGACGCTCACCTGGCAGGCGTACTTTATAAAACAGGCGGAGCAGGCCATGAGCGACCATAAAAATCAGCAGCATCAGTACCGCGGCCGTCCAGAGACTGGTCTCAACGGTCCAGCTCTTGAACGCAATCAGCACATAGCCGCTGTCTTGCGTCATTTCATAGCCAATCCAGGTGCCAAGCAGCAGGATGGCGATAATAAAGAGAAACGCCTTCTTCATTGATCACCTCCGGTGGCCGGGGTGGTTTCGCTCGTAGAGGCTTCCTTCATTTCTGACTGATCAGCAGGTGCATCCTCGGAGGGAGCCGCTTCAGGTGCGCTTTCTTCAGGCACTGCTTGCTGGCTGTCCGGGGTTTCTTCGGGCTGTGCTGGCGTTGCAGGCTTCATAGGCTGGCTCTGGCGTTTCGCCGGAGCGGCGCCATCCGAGTGAACCGCTTTGAGGTAGCTCTTCAGTACCGCCAGAGACTGGCTGATATCCGGTAGCGTTGGCGCTACCTTGACGGACTGCATTTCTTTGATGCCTTTCATCAGTGCACTGGCGGCACTCTGGCGTGTATCAAAGTACTGTGGAATCCAGCGGGTCGCTTTATCCAGCGCCGCATCATAGGCCTGCTGTTTCCCTTCCAGCAGAGCCAGTTGAGCCTGCTCAAGCATCAAGTGCAGGTTTTGCTGCAGATAGAAATGCTCCTGCGGGCTCAGCAGAGGCTGCACTTTGCCATCACGCTTGTGCACAACCACCAGTTGGTTCAGCTCACTCCAGGCATTGTCCCAGGCAGAACTCAGGCGTTCATTCCAGGTCTTGGCGGTTTCTTCATCAGTCACTTCCTTGATGACATCAGGAAGCACTTTTTCGTTGTGAACCGGCAGAAGCTCAAGCTGATCGACCTGGTCGTTCAGCGCATTCAGGCGCAGGTACATGCCTTCAGTATCCAGACTGGGGACGGCTTCCAGTTTGGCGAGATCCTCTGCGACAGCTTTGCGAACGGGGTAGAGGGAGACATCATCAAGGTCATGCAGAATGGCATCTGCGGATTTGAGCATTGCCTCGGCGCCAGCTACGCTGCCTTCGGTAAGAATGCGCTGGTTCGCCAAACGCAGCAGATACTCCACCTCTGCCAGTTGCCAGTCTTCACGACTGGTGCTGGTCATGGCACGCATCTGTTGCAGGCCTTCGTTCAGACGCTGCTCGATTTTCTGGGCTTGTTGCTGGCTGGACTTGGCCAGTTCCTGATTCTGCTTCAGCTGCTCGGACAGTTTCTGGCGAAAATCATTGGCAGACTGGGAGCCTTCATTTTTCAGAGAAGCCAGAGTGGCATCAACCTGGCTGCTGTGTGACTGGCTCATCTTCTTGAGCTGTTCGACCTGCCACAGACTGTAGCCAGCTACCCCAAGGCCACCGAGCGCGATGACAATCGCGACCACCAGCGGAGTCCGCCGAGTCGGTGCTGCCTTCTTTTTGGGAGCAGCCTTGGGCACTTCCTTGCTCTTGTCCTTCTCGGGCTGTGAAGGGGTTTGCTGATCTGTCATGCGAACATCCGTCCTGTTAGCAGCTGGCGTCTGCGCGCCATTGAATTAAACACGCCAGCATGGCGCCGTCACTGGCACTATTACTGGTAACAACCTGCGGCCAATGCAAATCTCTGGCCATTCGTGCCACTCGTTCGCCGGGCACGATAATCGGCATGGTAAGTGGGCCACCAAGCTGAGCGGTGAGGTGCAGAAGCGCCTCGCCACTGGTTATCATGATGACATTCTGCTCACGCACAAGGCGCAGCTGATCAGGAGTCCAGTCGATATTGGTGCGTTGATACAGGTCTGCGCAGTCGACTCGGGCTCCCCGGCTTTTCAATGTGTCTGCCAGCGTCGTTCGGCCACCCACACCACCGACCCGAAGAATGCGCTCATGAGTGACATCTTCAAGTGCAGGCAGGCTAAGCAGTGCTTCGCTGTTCTCACCGTCGGCACTAATGGCATCAATCCCGGCACTGGCAAGTACCTCGGCAGTGCCCTTGCCAATACTAATCCAGCATATGCCCAGTGGCAGTTGCGGCCAGTAGTAGTCAATCCACTCAATAAGAGCGCTGGCCGCAGAGCGACTAACGACAATGACCTTAGCATAGAGGTCAAGGTCGAGAATATAGGACTTTGCGAGAGGATATTGGTCATCGCCGGGTTCAAAGCTTTGGATTTCCTGCAGCGGTTGCCAGTGACATTCGGCACCGGCATCGCGCAGCAATGACTGGAGTCCTGCGCCGTACGGAGCGGGTCTGGTTACCATGACCCGCACACCCGCTAAAGCCTTCGGGTTATTGGCCTCGTTAATGAGGGTCATGACCCTTGCAGACCTTCTCCGTAAACGGCTTCAAGAATACTGCCAGCGCCCTGTGACAAAAGAGCTTCAGCGACTGCTACGCCAAGCTGTTCAGCTTGTTGGCGTGGTCCGCGGATCTCGGCACGCAGAACCTGAGTTCCATCGGGGGAGCCGACCAGGCCGCGCAGCCATAGCTGATCATTCTCAAGCTCGGCGAAACAGCCGATGGGCACCTGACAGCCTCCTTCGAGACGACGGTTTAGTGCTCGCTCTGCCAGTACGCGGTCGGCGGTATCCTTGTGATGCAAGGGGGTGAGTAATTGCAGAATACGTTCATCGTTGGTGCGACACTCAATGCCCACTGCTCCCTGACCACCGGCGGGCAGACTGGTCACCGCAGGCAGTACCTGACGGATACGCTCGTCCATTTCCAGGCGAATGAGCCCGGCGCTGGCAAGAATGATGGCGTCGTACTCGCCCGCATCCAGCTTCGCCAGACGGGTGTTGACGTTGCCACGCAGGTTTTCCAGTTTGAGATCCGGGCGCAATGCCCTGATTTGCACCTGACGGCGCAGGCTGGAGGTGCCGACAATAGCGCCTTCCGGCAATGCTTCCAGACTCTCGAACTGATTGCTGACGAAGGCATCAAAAGGGTTTTCTCGTTCGCAGATTACCGCCAGACCCAAACCTTGCGGAAACTCCATGGGGACATCCTTCATGGAATGCACGGCGATGTCGGCGCGACCCTCCAGCATGGCATTTTCCAGCTCCTTGACGAACAGCCCCTTGCCGCCAATTTTGGCCAGCGGTGTATCCAGCAACTTGTCGCCCTTGGTGGTCATGGTGACCAGCTCCACTTCCAGACCCGGGTGAATTGCCTGCAACCTGTCCCGCACGTAATAGGCCTGCCAGAGGGCTAACGGGCTTTGACGGGTAGCGATGCGAAGCGGTGTCTGGTTCATGTCGGGTCAGGATTCCTGCGGGAAAGTGAATGGGCGCATTTTAGCAAATGCCAGCACTCAAACCATGCTCTGGATGGGTAAAAAGGTTTCAAATAGCTAGTCCCGGGAAGAGAGCGGTTTGATGCACCGTCAGATTTTTTACCTGCCGTGCCGGAGGGAGTATGATGCTTCGGCCTTTTACCGCTGTGGAGAATGACATGGTTCCTGCAATGGCCATTTGTCTGGCTGCTCTCAATGGATTTTGTGCTGTAGCGATGGGTGCCTTCGCCGCTCATGGTCTTAAACAGCGTCTCGATGAGTACTCGCTGGGCATTATTAATACCGCTGCACACTATCAGCTGGTTCATGCTGTCGCTCTGGTGCTGGCCGGTGTGCTTATGCTGCACTGGCAGGGGAACTTAATGAAGGTTGTCGCCTGGAGCTGGTTTGTCGGTATCCTGCTGTTCTCCGGAAGCCTCTATATTCTTGCCCTGACCGGCATTCGCTGGCTGGGCGCGATCACTCCCATCGGCGGTGCAGCGCTGCTGCTCGGCTGGGGAATGCTGGCCTATCTGGCCTGGCGACAGCTGAGCCTCGCGCCCTGATCGCCCACCTCTGTCTTAAAAAACTTCAGCAGTAGTCAGGATGACTGACTGCTGCCCATCACTCTGGGAATGTCATGTCGATGATTGAAGTTGAGGTCAATGGTGAGCAGCATCGTCTGCCGCCTGAGTCCACCATCTCCGTTCTGCTTGAGTCCATGGGGCTACAAGACAAGCGTGTTGCTGTGGAGCTGAATCTGGAAATTGTTCCACGCAGCCAGCATAGCGAGCGCATCCTGGCGAGCGGAGATCGTCTGGAAGTGGTACATGCCATCGGTGGTGGTTGAGTGACGGCTCAGCCATGATCCGATTCGCACAGGCCGTAACGGCCAAACAAGGAGAATAAAAGTGCACGATAATGCTCTGCAGATTGCCGGAAAAACCTACAACTCCCGCCTGTTGGTCGGTACTGGCAAATACAAAGACCTGGAAGAAACTCGCGTGGCCATTGAAGCCAGTGGCGCGGAAATCGTCACCGTCGCGGTGCGCCGAACCAACATCGGCCAAAACCCGGGTGAACCTAATCTGCTGGATGTTATCCCGCCTGACCGCTACACCATCCTGCCTAATACTGCGGGCTGCTTTACTGCCGATGATGCCGTGCGTACCTGCCGTCTGGCCCGTGAACTGCTGGACGGACATGATCTCGTCAAACTGGAAGTGCTGGCGGATCAGGAAACCCTGTATCCGAACATCGTCGATACCCTGAAAGCGGCAGAAACGCTGGTGAAAGATGGCTTTAAAGTCATGGTTTACACCAGTGATGATCCCATCGTCGCCCGTCAGCTGGAGGAAATCGGCTGTGTGGCAGTCATGCCGCTGGGCAGCCTGATTGGCTCAGGCCTTGGTATCGTGAATCCTTATAACCTGCAGATCATTCTTGATCGTGCCAAGGTGCCGGTACTGGTGGATGCGGGTGTGGGCACGGCTTCGGATGCAGCGATTGCCATGGAGCTGGGTTGCGAGGGGGTACTGATGAACACCGCTATCGCCGCTGCCAGGAACCCGGTGCTGATGGCTTCTGCCATGAGGAAAGCCGTTGAAGCCGGTCGTGAAGCTTATCTTGCAGGCCGAATGCCCAAGCGTGTTCTGGGTTCCGCTTCCTCCCCGGTGGAAGGCAAAATTCGCGCGGCAGGCTAAGCTGTCGCCCGATGAAAAAGCCATCTCAGGATGGCTTTTTTTGTTTCTGGGATTGCGTATTAAAGCGCGGGTTACAACTGTTGGTTGACCCTTGATACCGGCGCGATAGAATACCTGCCTATTTTTTCACCGCTGCCCATGCAGTTCGGTGGCTAACGGCACTGCGATGACCGTTTCCGCAGTGTTTGGCATTCACTTTCCCAGGCAGGACCATGACCGACGATCTTCACACCGATTCCCCTCAACCGGAGCGCCACATGCGCGAGGTACGCTCCTTTGTTAAGCGAGTCGGACGCATGACACCCGGTCAGGAACGAGCGCTGGAGCAACACTTTGCAGTGTATGGTCTGCGTCGTGAAGATGGCCCGCTAAACAGCGCCGCAGTCTTTGGCCGTGAAGCGCCTCTGGTCGTCGAAATCGGTTTTGGGATGGGTGATTCGCTGGTAGCGATGGCGAAAGCCATGCCTGAGAAAAACTTTATCGGTATTGAAGTGCACGAACCCGGTGTCGGTCGTCTGCTCAATAATGTGGCTCTCGAAGGTCTGACTAACGTGCGTGTCTACTGTGATGACGCCGTCAAGGTACTGGAAGAGTGCATTGCTGATGGCAGCCTCGATACCCTGCAGCTTTTCTTCCCTGATCCCTGGCCGAAGAAGAAACACCACAAGCGCCGCATCGTACAGACCGAGTTTGCTGAAAAACTGCGCTCGAAACTGAGCATCGGTGGTTGTTTCCATATGGCGACCGACTGGGAACCCTATGCCGAGCACATGATGGAAGTCATGAGCATGGCGGAAGGCTATGAAAACACTGAAGGCATGGGCAACTTTGCCCCTCAGCCGGATTTTCGTCCGGTGACCAAGTTCCAGAAGCGTGGCGAGAACCTGGGTCACGGTGTCTGGGATCTGATGTTTAAGCGCGTTAGCTAAGCTTCACGGTCATTCTGCTGAGAATAAAAAAGGCACCCTTGGGTGCCTTTTTTGCTTTTCTGTATAAACCGCTGCGGTGTCAGAGGGTTTTGAAAAACACCTTGGAGTTGCGTTGGAAGTTGTAAAGCGCCTGCTTCTTCGCAGGCAGCTTGGTCAGCGGCGCCGGGGTAAAGCCATTCTCCAGGAACCAGTGGGCCGTGCGGGTGGTCAGCACAAACAGCTCTTTGAGTTTCATGGCGCGGGCACGTTTCTCAATGTGATTGAGCATCTGCAGGCCACGATCATCGCCGCGATACGCCGGATTGACTGCCACGCAGGCAAGCTCGGCACAGCCTTCTTCCTCAAAAGGATAGAGCGCCGCGCAGGCAATCATGGCGCCATCGCGCTCGATCACGGTGAACTGTTCGATCTCGGCTTCCAGCAGCTCGCGTGAGCGACGGACCAGAATGCCGGCATCTTCCATTGGCCGCAGCAGCTCCAGCAGGCCGCCCACATCATCAATGGTTGCCTGACGTAACTGCTCGTAGGATTCATTGATCACCATGGTGCCGATACCTTCACGACTGAAGAGCTCGTTCAGCAGGGCGCCATCAATTTCATAGGACAGCAAATGGGTTCGCTTCACGCCGCCACGGCAGGCGTCGACCATGGCTTTAAGCTGGCGGGCCAGCTCGGAAATGGGTTCATCATCACCCAGGGCCGCAATGTGCTGGTTTACCAGACGCTCAGCTTTGGCGGCCAGCAGCTCGTTGATGACTTCACCCTCTTTGTTGATCACCCCAAGCTCGGTGCCGAAGGTGATCAGCTTGTCGGCTTTAAGCGCGATAGCCGTGCGGGTTGCGACATCTTCCACGGAAAGGTTAAAGACCTCGCCGGTGGGGGAATAGCCCAGATTGGAGAGCAGTACGATACTGCCATCGGCCAATAGCTTGGTAATGGGGGCTGAGTCGATACGGCGCACTTCGCCGGTGTAGATCATGTCCTGACCGTCACGAACACCGAGCGGGCGAGCGAAGACGAAGTTGCCACTGGCGACGCGGATCTGTGCATTGAACATGGGCGAGTTCGCCAGACCCAGCGACAGGCGTGCTTCAATATCAAGACGCGCCATGGAGGCGGCTTCTTTCACGCACACTAGCGTCGCTTCATCAGTAATGCGCTGATGTTGATGCATACGGCTGGGCAGACCTTTTTCCTTGAGGCGTGCCTCGATCTGTGGTCGGGCACCGTGCACCAGTACCAGTCGCACGCCCAGACTGGTCAGCAGGGCGATGTCATGGATGATGTTGTTAAAGTTGGGGTGTTCCAGCGCCTCCCCGCCCAGCATCAGCACAAAGGTCTTGCCGCGATGGGCATTAATATAGGGCGAGCTGTGGCGGAACCACTGAACTGTGTCCTGAGCCTGATTTTTCACGTTGGCGATATCGTTTCGTGGTGTTTGGTTTTCGTCAGTCATTGAGCGTTCAGGTGTCCTGTTTGAGGCAGTAATGGCGAATCAGCGACTGCAGCAGGTTAACGGCGGGCCTGATCTGATCCAGCGCCAGAAACTCATCGGGTTGATGGGCCTGGTCAATGGAACCCGGGCCAAGAATGATGGTTTCCATTCCCATACGTTGCAGGAAGGGGCCTTCGGTGGCAAAGGCCACGCTTTCTGCGGCACTGCCGGTTAGCTGTTCACATCGCTGTACCAGCTCCATTTCACGCTGGTTGGCAAAGGCAGGAATGTGCGGAAACAGCGGGAAGAATTCAAGTTTGACCTGATGGCGCTCAGCAACCGGCGCCAGGCGTTGTTCCATCTGGGCGAAGAGCTCATCGTTATCCATGCCGGGCAGGGCACGGAGGTCGAATTCCAGCTCACATTCACCGCAGATGCGATTGGGGTTATCTCCGCCGTGAATACAGCCGAAGTTCAGCGTCGGTACCTGCACCTGGAAGTCGGCATTTTTATAGCGTGCCTGCAGATCCTGGCGATAGCCCAGTAGCTCACTCATCACACTGTGCATGGCTTCCATCGCATTATTACCCAGTGCAGGGTTCGATGAGTGCCCGGCCTGACCGATAATTCGCAGGCCATTCATCATGATGCCTTTATGCTGATAGATGGGGCGAAGATTGGTCGGCTCGCCGATGATGGCCTTGCGAGCTTTCAGGCGACCGGATTCCGCCAGAGCGCGGGCACCAATCATGGAGCATTCCTCATCCGCCGTGGCGAGAATGATCAGAGGCTCCTTGAGCTTTTCCGGATGCTCGGCAAAGGGCAGAACGGCCTCCAGCACGACAGAAAAGAAGCCTTTCATATCGCAGCTGCCCAACCCATAAAGCTTGTTGTCGCGCTCTTCAATGGCGAAGGGATTGCTCTGCCACTTTTCCTCGTTGCAGGGCACGGTATCGGTGTGGCCTGAGAACACCAGTCCGCCTTCCCCCTGACCCAATGTGGCAATCAGGTTGTACTTGGCTGGTGCGACTTCGACGACCTCAGTACGAAAACCAAGGTGAGAAAACCAGCCTTCCAGCAGATCAATCACGCCACGGTTACTCATGTCCAGATCCGGGCGTGTGCAGCTGACCGATGGGCTGGCAATCAGTTGATCAATGCGCTGGCGCAGACTGGGTAAAACCATGGGTGGCTCCTGAGCGTAGCAAGCCGTGCTTGCTGGAAGTGGGGGCTGTTCTTTAGGCTAAAGCCATTCACTGTCTATGTATAGCGGCGGTACACTGAGATTTCATTCCTTGAGGGAGCATTCATCCATGGCAAAGATGCACTGGGAACAGCTGCTGCGAAGCGATCGCCTGGGCAAGCTGGAGCAGGAAAGTCAGGAGCCAGGGCGTACTCCCTTTCACAAAGATCACGACCGTATCGTCTTCTCTAATGCCTTTCGTCGGCTGACCAAAAAGACACAGGTTCACTCTTTATCCCACAACGATAACGTCCATAACCGCTTGACCCACAGTCTCGAGGTCAGCTGTGTGGGCCGCAGTTTAGGCATCAAGGTCGGGCAGGCGATCAGCGATCAGCTGCCCCGGGATTTTGGCCCCTATGATCTCGGCGCCATCGTGCAATCTGCCTGTCTTGCCCACGATATTGGTAACCCGCCCTTTGGTCACTTTGGCGAGGCTTCGATTCGGCATTGGTTCAGCGAAGCGCGCACGCGAGGGCTGCTGGATGGGCTGAGTGAGGCTGAACAGCACGACTTTCTGGTGTTCGAAGGTAATGCGCAGGGCTTTCGAATCCTGACTCAGCTGGAGTATCACTACCAGCAGGGCGGTATGCGTCTGACTTATGCGGTACTCGGCGCCTTCCTGAAATACCCCTGGACATCCTGCCATCCGGTGGTGGCGAGCAAGGGCAAATACGGCTGTAACCAGTCCGAACGTGCCTGTCTGGATGCAATTGCCACCAAACTTGGACTATTGCCACGAGCCGATGGTGGTTATCAGCGTCATCCGTTGGTGTACCTGATGGAGGCGGCCGATGACATCTGTTACGCGATTCTGGATCTTGAAGACGGCGTTGAGCTGGGTCTGCTGCGTGAGGAAGAAGTGGTCGGGATTCTGCTGCCTCTCGTCGGTCAGGCCAAGCTTGATACCCTCCAGGAAGGTACCGGGCAGCTGGCCTATTCGCCCAACTCCACCAAAAAGCTCTCATTGCTGCGTGGCAAGGCCATCGAACATCTGGTGAATGCCGTGACGGAGGCGTTTGTTCGCCATCAGGAGGATTTGTTGAACGGTGTGCTGGAAGGGGATCTGATTGCCCATTGCGATGAGGCCACGCGCGATAGTATCCGCCGGGCCAAAGAGGTCGCTCGCCAACGCATTTTCCGCCATACCACGCGTACCCGCTCGGAGCTGGGCGCTTATGCAACCCTCGACAAACTCCTCAGCCATTTTATTCAGGCCGCTCATGAGCAGGCGCATCAGGACAAGATCAGTTTTAAATCCGAACGTTTATTGATGCTGATGGGGTCAACGCGACCCGTGGCCGGTGATAGTCTCTACACCTGCTATCTTAAAGTGCTCGATTTTATCAGTGGCATGACAGACAACTATGCCGTGGCGACGGCACGTGAAATTACCGGGCATTTTGCTGACAGCTGAGGATGGCCTTCATCCTTCAGACTGGCCCGGCACATGAGTCTCATCGGGAAACAGGCGGTAGCCGATGACTAAACAGAGAATAAAGACAAATGACTAAAGAAACCGAGCTGAAGCTCAGTATCGCCCCTGAATTTGCTGACCAGCTGGCGGCGCTGCCGCTATTGCAGGGCGCGCGTTATCAGGGCAAACGTGTGCTGTTTAACCGCTATTTTGATACCCCGGATCTGGCGTTGCAGCGTAACAAGGTGGCCCTGCGTATCCGTCGTGATGGTGATACCTATCTGCAAACGCTGAAAACCCAGGGCACGAGTCAGGGCGGCGTGCATCAACGTGGCGAGTGGGAAATGCCCATTCCTGAGGCCAGGCTGGATCTGTCCCTGTTTCCGCAAGAGGAGCTGCCCGGCTGCATTGCTCAGGATGGTCGCCTCGAAGCGGCCTTTACCACGGACTTTGAGCGGCATCAGTGGCTGATTCAGGTCGAGGGTGCTGAAGTGGAAATGGTGCTCGATCGCGGCGAAATTCACGCCCTTGACCGTACCGCGCCGCTGTGTGAAGTCGAGCTGGAGCTGAAAAAGGGCGATGTGGCTGCGCTCTTTGATGTGGCTTATGCCCTGAGCGCCGAGATTCCCTTATTCCTCTGTGATATCAGCAAGGCCGAGCGTGGCTACGGTCTTTATACCGGTCACTGTCTGCGTGACCCTTCGCTGCCTCAGGTGGAGTCGGGAATGACTCAGGAGCAGGTGTATCGCACCCTGTTTGCGTACTACCTCACCTGCTGGCAGCGTCACTGGGAAATTTATAATGACAAGGGGCTAATGAAGGATCTGGAAGCGATCCGTCATAACCTGCGTGCCCTGACCGATGTCATGCTGACTTTTGCCGATGTCATCCCCATGCCGGATGTCGCCCTTTCCCGGGAACTGGCGCATCTGGAGGCACGCATCACCGATATGTTGGCGTTTAAAACCGTGCAGGAGCTGACGGGTCTTGAGCATTCAGCGCTGATCAAGCAGCAGCGCCAACGTCTGCGTGAGCGCTGGCTTGAACTGGCGGCAGACCCGATGGCCGGTCAGCTGCAATTGATGCTGGGACAGTGGCTGGTGCTGTCGATCTGGCAGGCGGAAAGCACGCCTGAGCAGCATGCTCTGGCACAAAACGCATTTATCGGTTGAGGAGGCAGGTGATGTCCAGCAAGCAGCAACTCGCCTTTTATCGCCGGTTGTATCTGGCGCTTTGTATCAGTCAGCAGCAACACAATCTGGGAAGTCTGATGGCATTAACGAATATGCCACGGCGAACCCTGCAGGATTCCATCAAGGCGATGGCCGATATCGGCATCGTCTGTCACTTTGTGCAGCGCAATGGCACGCGCAATAACGATGGCTATTTTGAAATCACCGACTGGGGTCCGATTCGACAGGACTGGGTGGTTGCCAATCGTGGGCATCTGATCGAGCAGCTGGAGCTGCCGGACTATGACTGAGGCTGTGCAATCCCATCCGCTTAGCGATATTCGACCGGCGCTGAACCTGGCTCAGGTGAAGACCAATTCCGACAAAGCCACCGTGCTTGCTGCGCTGCTGGCCGATCAGCAACGGCGCATGCTGGAAAGTCCTTTCTGGCAGGCTGAAGACCGGGAGCGTTTTGCCAGCCAAAACATGGCCGCTGACCCACGCTGGCAGCGGCTGGCTGTGGCCTCAGACTATGCCATCGAACAGTTGGGCAAGCATCCGGACTGGCTGGTGCAGTTGCTGGCAGAGGATCACTGTCTGCCTGTGGCTGATGCGGAGGACACTATTCGTCAGTGCGCTGACGAAAATGCCCTGAAAAAGCTGCTCCGCCTTCGTCGGCACCGGCATATGGTCAGTATCATCTGGCGCGATGCCAATCGCCTGGTCCCCACCCTTGAAACCACGGCGGCTCTGAGTGATCTGGCCGACTCTTCACTGGAGCTGGCGCTGCAGTGGCATACTCGGGAGCTGCAAAAGCGTTATGGCCAGCCCATGGGTCAGGACAGTGATGAGGTTCAGCAGCTGGTCGTGCTCGGCATGGGCAAACTCGGCGCGGGTGAACTTAACCTTTCCTCTGATATCGATCTGATTTTCTGCTTTGAAGAGAAGGGCGAAACCCGTGGTGGACGCAGTGTTATCAGCAATGAAGAGTATTTTGCCAAGCTTGGACAGAAGCTGATTCAGGCGCTGGATCAGATGACGGCCGATGGCTTTGTCTTTCGTGTCGACATGCGCCTGCGTCCCTACGGTACGGCCGGTGCCCTGGCGCCAAGCTTCCCGGCGATGGAGTCTTACTATCAGGAGCAGGGCCGCGACTGGGAACGCTATGCCATGATCAAGGCGCGCGTCGTCGCGGGTGATCAGGCCGCCGGTGAGCGGCTGATGGCCATGCTGCGGCCTTTTGTGTATCGGCGTTATCTGGATTACAGCGCTTTTGAATCCCTGCGAAGCATGAAGCTGATGATCAACCGCGAGGTGCGACGCAAGGGGCTTGAGTCCAACGTCAAACTGGGGCGTGGTGGCATTCGTGAGGTCGAGTTTATTGCCCAGGCCTTCCAGCTGATTCGGGGTGGCCGTGACCGCCGCCTGCAGCAACGCGGTGCCATGCAGATACTGCCGCTGCTGGTGGATGTCGCAGAAATGCCCGTTGAGGTCATCACGGCGCTGCAAACCGCTTACTGCTACCTGCGCGATGTCGAGCATGGCATTCAGATGCTGGCAGATCAGCAAACCCAGAATCTGCCGGAACAGGAACTGGCGTGTCAGCGCCTTGCCTGGACATTGGGTGAGCAGGATTGGACACAGTTTCTGGCGGTGCTGGAAGCGCATCGCTCCCAGGTGCGTGAGCACTTTGATGCGGTTATCACCCTCGGCGAGGAAGAAGAGGCCGAGGACTCTGATGAGGAAATGTGGGCGACCTGCTGGATCAGTGACCAGCTGGATGACAGCGTGGTCGAATGGCTGGCCGGACAAGGCTTTGCCGAACCCGCGGCGGCCAGTCAGGCATTGATTGATCTTCGCGAGAGTAAGGCCTGGCTTGCCATGCAGGCCGTCGGACGGACTCGTCTGGATGCGGTGATGCCTGTTCTGCTGGCGGCGGTGGTGCGTTATCCACAACCGGATATCACCCTGAAGCGGGTGTTGGGTCTGGTGGAAGCGGTGCTGCGGCGTACGGCCTATCTGGTACTGCTGCAGGAAAATCCACTGGCCGTTGAGCAGTTGGTGCGGCTGTCACATGCCAGTCCCTGGTTTAGCGATCAGCTGAGCCGCTACCCGGTATTGCTGGATGAGTTGATCGAGCCTGCAGTCTTGTATCGTCCGCTGGATAAAGCCGGGCTGCGGGCCGAACTGCAGCAGTTGCTGTTACGCGTTCCCGAGCAGGATACCGAGCAGATTCTGGAAACCCTGCGCTATTTCCGCCGGGCGCAGGCCCTGCGTATTGCCGCGGCAGATGTCACTGGTGTACTGCCGCTGATGAAGGTGTCGGATAACCTCACCTGGGTGGCCGAGGTGATTGTCGAGCAGATTCTCGATCATTGCTGGCAGCAGCTGATCAGTAAACATGGTCGACCCTTGCGAGAAGACGGCGAGCCCTGTAACCCGGACTTTATTGTGGTGGGTTACGGCAAGATGGGCGGCATTGAGTTGTCCTATGGCTCTGATCTGGATCTGGTGTTTATCCACAACGCCGATAGTCAGGGGGAAACCGAAGGGCCTGAGCGTCGCATTGCCAATCAGGTTTTCTTTACCCGACTGGGGCAAAAAATCATCCACAGCCTGACGGCGCTGACCTCCTCAGGCTTGCTCTATAAAGTCGATATGCGCTTGCGACCTTCTGGCGGTGCGGGGTTGCTGGTCAGCTCCCTGAAAGCCTTTGAGCAATATCAGCTGAACGATGCCTGGCACTGGGAACATCAGGCGCTGGTGCGTGCGCGGCCTGTCGCCGGTGATCCCGCCTTAATGACGGCGTTTGATAAAGTACGACAGCAGATATTGGCGCGTACACGTGAGAACGACACGATTAAAGCCGCTGTGGTGGAAATGCGCAGCAAGATGCGGGATGTGCTGGCTTCCCCGGCCACACTGCCGGCCTTTAACCTCAAGCAGGATGCCGGTGGCATCGTTGATATCGAGTTTCTGGTGCAGTATCTGGTGCTGGCTAACGGGGCAAAGCATCCCTCGCTGCTGGTCTGGAGTGACAATGTGCGTATTCTGGAAGCGGCGGTCGCTGCTGATCTGCTGACGCCAGAGCAGGCTGATACTCTGCGCGAGGCTTATCTGTTCTATCGCGGGCTCGCGAACCGCTTAACGCTGGTGGATGATGAATCCGGCATGATTGCCCGTGAGCAGGTCTCCGCCTATCAGCAAAAGGTTGAGGCAATCTGGCAGACGCAGCTTGGGTAGTGCTCCCGTAACAGGGCTACTGCGCATAAGGGTGAAATGAAAAAAGGCTGCCGGAGTGAAGGGCAGCCTTTTTTATTGGCTGAATTTATTTTTCGTGCATGTTGCTGCGTTCTTCGATCTGCTTGCCTAACTCGAGCGCTTTTTGTCGCTCTTCGATGGTCAGAGGACGGCACGATACATTGTAGATATGCTGGTACCACTCGGCATATTTGAATAGCCTGCGCAAACGGCGAAAGTAGATGCCATATCCCTTGACGATGCAGACTTCACCCATCTGAGTATTGGCATAGACATCCTGCTCCGGATAGTACAGCGTCGGCAGGAACATACTGCTCTCGATGCTGTAGTACATGCCGTTATCGGCATCAGTACTGCAAGGCAGGGAGGTACAGGCGCTGATCTGGTATTTCTCTCCGGGAATGATCTCCCCTTTACCCGTGGTATAGACCAGCTCGGTAAACTGGGTGCCGTAGAAATACAGCGCACACCAGCCCACATAAAGCCCGAACCCCAGTGCCAGTACCAGCCCGGAAATTGTCCCCAGCCGTCTGCCTGAGAAAATCCGCTCACCGTCTTTATCCAGCACCTGCTCGCCAGCTTCGTGACGATATGCGCTGAAGTTCCAGACGGCGGCCAGCCAGCGACCAATGGCACCATCGCGCCAGCGTCGCCATAGCCAGTAAGGAAAGGTCAGCAGGTTGATGATAGTCATCAGAAGCTTGCCACCGCGCACCAGCCAACGGGCAACAACACCCATGGGAAGTGGCTGACGCGAGCTACCTGCTGTTGCACGTTTACCTGACTTGTCAGGTGCCGCTTCGGCAGCTTCCAGCTGGCGTTTTGCTCGTGCCAGCTGGGCGTCCAGATCAGACTGTTGGTCCATTCCCTGATCCTCAGCGGTCGGCTGTGCTTGGCATCGGTGAAGAAATCACCACGGAGCGATTCGCTTCATCAAACTCAATCAGCATGCGGCCTTCAGCCTCGGGCGTTTGCAGCAGGGTGTTGGCGACTGCAGGTTTGATGTGCGTCGTGATGTAACCTGGGATACCGCGAGCGCCGGTAGCCGGGCTGTAGATACTGCGACAGAGGCTGGCCAGAGTGTCATCGCTGACATCGATCTGAATATGCTTGCCACCTGCATTGATCTGACGGTTCAGTTTGTCGATTTCACGGCGGGCAATCTTCTCGATCACTTCCAGACCCAGACGGTTGAAGCAGACGATGTTCTGGCGACCATTAAAGCGGTTGAGGAATTCCGGACGGTAGACGGTATCCAGTTCGCGCATGGTTTCAGCCACGGCTTCATCAAAGCTCAGACCTTCATCAAGGAAGTTAGGCTGCCCGATATTGGTGGTCATCAGAATAATGGCTTCGCTGAAAGAGACCGTGAGGCCGCGGTTGTCCGTTAAGCGGCCATCATCCAGCACCTGCAACAGCACGTTAAACACATCCGGGTGCGCTTTTTCGATTTCATCGAACAACACAATGACGCGTGGATTGGCGCGCATGGAGTTGGTCAGAATGCCACCGGCTTCATAGCCCTCGTAACCGGGAGGTGCACCGATGAGTTTGGCGACACCGTGCTTCTCCATGTACTCGGACATATCAAAGCGTAGCAAGGCTTTTTCACTGTCATAGAGCGCAGCCGACAGGGCTTTGGCCAGTTCGGTTTTACCCGTGCCGGATGGGCCGAGGAACATAAAGGAGGCCTGGGGTTTTTCCGGATCTTTAAGACCCACACGGGCAACGCGAACCGCATCGGCCAGCTGTACGACAGCATGGTTTTGGCCAAAGACGCGACCCTGTAATACGGACTGCAAACGCAGCAGCTTTGAGCGTTCATCCTGATTGAGCTTATCGGCGGCAATCCCGGAGATACTGCTGAATTCACGCAGTACGTCATCGCTATCCAGCGCCAGAGCAGCATTGGCCGCAGCGACGAGGGAATCAAACTCTTGTTTATTTGCCTGCACGACTTTCTGTAGCGCTTCGATTTCACGACGGACGCTGGCAATGGCTTCTGATTCAAAGGCGCCCAGGCCACCGGCACCAAACCCACGGAAACCGGAGGGTTGTTCGTTATTGGCAGGGGCCGCCGGACGTTCAGCTTCTTCCTTGCGCAGGGTTTCCAGTTCTTCTTCCAGGCCGATCAGGGTTTCTTCACCTTCACGCTGGGAGCGGTAGCAACGACGCATCCGCTCCTGGGTTTCCTGCCAGCGAGCGACACTTTGTGCCAGCTGGGCATCAACCTGCTGGCAGAGTTCCAGTAAACGCTGACGTTCGGTGATGGGGAGGGCATCGTCTGCCAGAGCGTTAAAAATCTCACGCTTTTTGGCATCCAGCGTTGCCTGATCTTCAGGCTGGGTGTGGGCACGCTGACGATAGCTGGTCATGGCGCGGTCGAGCAGGTTTAACGCGCGCTCAGGCTGGGCGCGGCTTAGACTCATTTCCTGTACCCGGTACTTGCTGGTCAGCATCACCGCCGCTTCGATAGCGGCGGCAGTGATACGAATATGGTGATGCTTTTCCAGACGTGCGGCAGCAGAGGTGACAATCTCATGCAGGCTGTCGTGCTCAGGCTCGCGAATATCGAGCATGGTGTAGTATTCGCGCATGTCGGAGTGGCACTTCAACACCACTTCCAGGTCTTCATCACGGGTTTCAAAGATGGCCTGAAAACGGCCATGGCGGATTTCACGGACCAGGGCGTTAATCAGGTGGGTGCAGCCATTGTTGCGGGCCGCCTCAATAAAGTCGCGGGTATCCTCAAGAATCAGGACGGTATCCCGACCCCGGCTCAGAACGCGCAGCAGCTTCTGAAAGGCTTCATTGATCTGCTGGCTGTCACCGGAGGAAAACAGGCCATCGGTATCCAGCCAGTAAAAGCGCTTGCTGATGAGATCAAAGGGCGCATCGGGTTCCGCTTTGGCCGCTTGCAAGCCGAGACAGAGTGCCGAGCATCCCACGCCGCCAGAGCCCACCAGCAGTACGGAGTTGGCGCGGTTGCGCATCAGGATACCGGCCAGTTTGTTCAGCTCGGCCTGTCGGCCCACCAGGGAAAAGTCAGGGTAGCGTGCCAGATAGTCACGGCCACGGGTGATGAAGTGGGACATGGGGAAATCTCGATCCGTAAGAATAACGTCCTGAAACAGGTATCACCCCGAAGGGTGATACCGATACCACAGGTGTGATCTGAAAAGCCGTTGTGATCAGAAGCCGAAGGGACTGGCCGGAGACTGGCTCTGCTGCGGAGTGGCTTCGCCATCATGCTCGTACTTGCCGGCAGTCACTTCGGCTGCCACTGCAAAGGACTGTTGAACGGTGTCCTGCACATCGCGTGCAGTATTTTCCAGTTTGCCCAGCAGCTCTTTGGTTTCTTCCAGACCCTGACGGGTGATGTTGGTGGCGGCTTCCACCACCTGGCCATACTGCTCCAGGTCTTCCAGCGCTTTGGCAAGCTCGGCGTTGGTTTCCTTGGCGCCCAGCGCCACACGGATAACTTCTTTCTGGCCCAGCGCGTTGGTGGTCTGCTGCATACGCTCAAGGGACATGCGCGCCATTTCTGAGGACTCACCCAGTGCAGCAGAAGACACTGCCTGCAGCACGGTGCTCAGCTGATCGGCAACACCGGCAACGCCCGAGCTGTGAAGCTGGCGGGTTTTGCTGATCTGTTGCTCGTTGGCATCCTGCATGGATTTGATGCGGTGGCTGGAGGTGGTCAGCTCGGCCAGAACCGAGGTGGTATCCACAGCCGAGCTACCCAGGGTCTTGATGTGGTTTTCCAGATCACGCTTGGTGCGTTCACGGGCCATCTTCTCGATATCGCCTTCATCACTGCTAACGGGCATCAGGGTTTCGCGGAAGGTTTCGTTATCCTTCTCGGCATCCTTGGTGGCGTCGTTGATGATGGCGTAGATTTCACGCATGGAGTAGTTGGCTTCGCTCAGGTTATCGATCTGACTGTTCATCTGATCAAAATGCTGAGAGACCGTGCCCACGCGGGTTTCAGTGGTGTTGATAAACTGCTGTGCGGCGTTAACCAGCTCTTTCTGACGCTGTACATGATCATCAGAGCTGATATCCAGCAGCTCACGCAGCTTGGCTTTCTGATCGGTGTATTCCTGCAGACCGGCGGTCGGTACAAAGACTTTGGGAGTCTTCTCAATTTCCTGAGTCAGGGCAGTCAGCTGATCCAGACGGTCCTGCAGATCAATTTCCAGGGTGGCGATCTTCTCACGGGATGACTTGCGCACGCCGCCAAGACCAAACCAGCTTTTATCTTCACCGAGTACAGCGATCTGCTTCTTGATCTCATCCACGCTCAGGTTCAGACGCTGCAGTTCGGATGCCTGTTGCTGTTGCAGGGCAAGCAGCTCGGCTTCTTTTTCTTTGTCATCGGCAATTTCACGGAAGACATCAAAAGTGACGCCGTCCATGCGCAGGGTATAGACCGCATCGACGATATCGGTCAGCGGGGTAATTTTGGACTCGAAGGACATGAGCGCAGTGTTGATTTCGTCATACACAGCTTTCAGTTCAGAAAAGGCACCGGTGTCCGTCAGGGAAATGATCTCCTTGGCCATGCGCTTGCGCTCATGCTGGAGGTATTCCTTGAACTTGTTGAACTCTTCCAGGCGCGTGCTGGAATCGGCCTTGTCCTTGCTGAAAGTCAGCGCCTTGGCGACTTCATTCTTGCGTTCCGCCGGGGTCAGCTCCGGGTTCAGAACGATCTTGTAGAAGGTGTTGGACTGGATGTCGGCGAAGGCATTCGCGACCTCTTTTTCCGCCTGCGAGGTCTGGCTGCTGGCGCTGGTGCGTTTAGACGCGGTTTTTTGCGCGCGTTCTAATACATCGGAAATATCTGATTGCTTACGTTTTGCGGATGATGCGGACGACATCATGACCTCCTGTTCCAATCCCGTGTCCTGAAATTCCATGCCCTGACCTGCACTCCTGGCGGGAAAGGGGTCGCTGTGCGGCCTGTTTTTCAGGGGCCCTGCGCAACGAAGCGGCTATCTTACGTCCTTAAACATTTTGTGACAAATGTAACTACATAGCGTTACATGATGCAGCCTATGGCTTGTGACTGATGCAAAAAATTAAGTCTTAGAGAACAGATGTTTAGCTCGTTTTTTGAGCTTTTTAGTTTTACCAAAGTGACTGATTCAGCCGAAGTTGGTTAATTTGCTGAAAATGGTTCATTAGAGGCCTCTGTCGATAAGGCGTAGTTTCAGAGAATCCGGAGAATCGATGCCGAAATGTTCAGAGGAGAGAGCAACCATGAAAATGTGCCAAGTAGTAGCTGTGCTACTAATAGGAATGTCGTCGATCACTGCCACAGCCTGCCCTAAAGGACAGCATCCATACGGTGGAACGGGTTCACATCATAAGGGTGGCTGGTGTGGGCCCTGATGTTGTTTGAGAATGTTAGTGGCTAGTTCTGCAAATAAAGAAAGGAGGCCGAAGCCTCCTTTCTTGTGCAACCGGGGATGCGAGTTATACGCTGGTTAACCAGCCGTACTTATCTTCGCTGCGACCCCATTGCAGATCATTCAGAGCCTTGCGAAGGCGAAGGGTGGTTTCACCGACGCCGCCGTTGCCGATCTTCACATCCTTGCCCTGATGGATCAGTGTACCGACCGGTGCCAGTACTGCTGCCGTGCCGGACAGTGCTGCTTCGCAGCCTGGCTTGGCAGCGCGCTCAAGCAGCTCATCGACAGTCAGCTCACGCTCCTGAACATTGAGGCCCATATCCGCAGCCAGCGTCAGAATGGAGTTACGGGTAACACCGTGCAGGAAGCTGTCAGTCAGGCTCTTGGTGATCAGTTCATCACCGTCGATCAGCAGGAAGTTAGCGGCGCCGGTTTCCTGAACATCACCGCCTGGACAGAACAGAACCTGATCCGCCTGGAATTCAGCTTTGGCTTTCAGGGTCGGCATCAGAGCACTGGCATAGTTACCACCGCTTTTGACCATGCCCATGTGCGGTGAACAACGCATACCCTCGGTTTCCAGGAGCAGGCGCAGTGCACGGTCACCACCCGCAAAATAGTCACCCACAGGCGACAGCAGGACATATAGGCATGAGCTCAGGGAAGGCGCTGCCGCTTTACCAACGGCAGGTTCCGTACCGAAATGCGTTGGACGGATGTACATGGAGCCAGGGGCTTCAGGTACTTGGTCCGCGTACTTGGCAACAATGGTCGTGATCATTTCGCTCAGGGCTGACTGATCAACCTCTGGCAGAGACAGCAGTTTGGAGCTCTGTGCCAGACGGGCAACGTTGCGGTCCATACGGAAGATCTTTACGGAGCCGTCGGCATGACGGAAGGCTTTCAGGCCTTCAAAGCAGGTGCTGGAGTAATGCAGCACGTGAGCGGCAGGGTGCAGCGTAAGCTTATCGCTTGGCACGACATCAGGCGTGCTCCACTGACCGTCGTTGAACCAGGAAATTGTCATTTCGGGCATGAAAACGGAGCCGAACGCTGCCATAACGGATCTTCCTACTTATCTACTGGCGCCCGTATCACTGACGGGGAATGCCACAGGGGGTATGGAACAGAGAACTGTGAAGGGTCTGATTGTAGTCCTTCAGGGGTAAAAAGGAATTGTTGCGTCCCAAATTGAGTGTTTCGTGTCGCATGGATGTTTAACCCGGCTTTCATTATCATGACGCGACTTTTCCCTGAACGGCGCTTCCTCGTGACTCATCTTTGTATTGTCAGCGACGGTAAACCCGGACACCTGAACCAGTCGTTAGGGCTGGCAGCTGCCCTGAAAGCGTTGCGCCCGTCGCTTGAAATAACTGAAGTTTCTCCCCTGAGCCGTGGTCAGCAAGTGCGTTGCTGGCTGGGCAAAACGCAGCCTCTGGTAACTAGGCCTGCCCTGATTCTTGGTGCAGGGCACCGAACCCACTCCACGGTGTTGGCGCTTCGTCATAGCTATGGCGTTCCCGGTATCGTGCTGATGTCGCCGTCCTTGCCGTACCGTTTTTTTGACCTTTGTCTGGTGCCAGAGCATGACCAGCCTCCGGCGCGGGAGAATGTCGTCACCACTCAGGGCATGATCAACCGAATGCATGCCGGAACCAAAGATCCGCACAGCGGTCTGATTCTGGTTGGTGGGCCTTCCAAAGAGTGTGACTGGGATGAAACGGCGCTGCTGTCGCAAATCACGGCATTACTTGAGCAGCCACATGCAGAGCCGGTCAACTGGCAAGTGGCGACCTCCCGCAGGACGCCGCAGACAACGGTCGATGCGTTAACTGCGTTGGGCTGCAGCCTGGTGCTGCCGGAAGAGGTCGATCGTGACTGGTTGCCGGCCACACTGGCGCGTACCACCCTATGTTGGGTGTCTGAAGATAGCGCCTCGATGGTCTTTGAAGCTCTCACGGCAGGTTGCCGCGTGGGAGTTTTTTCAGTGCCCCGTAAACGCCAGGGAAGGGTGTATCATGGGGTGCAAAATCTGATTCAGCGGGAGCAGGTCGGCGTTATTCATGCCGGTCAGCCCGTCGTCGAGCTTCCCGGGCCGCAGCGGCTGGAGGAAGCCTCACGGTGCGCCCGCCTTATTGTTGATAGAGGATGGTTATGAGTTTGCCGCGTCTTGAAGACATCAAACTGGGCATCATTGGTCTGGGTTATGTAGGGCTGCCTTTGGCGGTTGAGTTTGGCAAACAGCTGCCGGTGCTGGGTTTTGATATTAACCAGGCGCGTGTGAATGCCCTTGAGTCTGGTCATGACGCCACACTGGAAGTGACCGACACAGAGCTCAAAGCCGCTACCCAGTTGCACTTCACCACTTCTCTTGAGCGCCTGAGTGAGTGCAACGTTTTTATGGTCACGGTGCCGACGCCCATTAATGGTCAGAAACAGCCTGACCTAACGCCGCTGATCCGTGCTTCGGAAACGCTGGGTAAAGTCATTACTCAGGGCAATATCGTCATTTATGAATCCACGGTGTATCCCGGTGCGACCGAGGAGGACTGTGTCCCTGTGATCGAGCAGGTCTCAGGTCTGAAATACAATCAGGACTTTTTTATCGGTTACAGCCCGGAGCGTATCAATCCCGGCGATAAAGAACGCCGTGTGACCAACATCGTCAAGGTGACTTCAGGTTCCACTCCTGAAGTGGCGGATCTGGTGGATGCGTTGTATCGCAAGATCATCACCGTTGGAACCCACAAAGCCAGCAGTATTCGTGTGGCTGAAGCGGCGAAGGTGATTGAGAACACGCAGCGTGACCTCAACATTGCGCTGGTGAACGAACTGGCCATCATCTTTAACAAGCTCGGTATTGATACTGAAGAAGTTCTGGAAGCTGCAGGCACCAAGTGGAACTTCCTGCCATTCCGTCCAGGTCTGGTCGGCGGCCACTGTATTGGTATTGATCCTTATTATCTGACCTACAAGTCGCAGGCTGTCGGTTACATTCCCGATGTCATATTGGCGGGCCGTCGCATTAACTCCAACATGGGCGCCTATGTCGCCGATGAGCTGGTGAAAGCCATGCTGCGAAAGCGCATTCATGTGGCTGGCAGCAGGATTCTGATTCTGGGGCTGGCGTTCAAGGAAAACTGTCCAGATCTTCGAAACACCCGTGTCATGGATATTGTTGAGCATCTCGACCATTACGGTGCTGAAGTCGACTTGCATGACCCCTGGGTTGATGCTGAAGAAGCCCGTCATGAATATGGCGTCGAGCTGGTCAACACGCCTGCTGCGGGTGAGTACGATGCAATTTTGCTGGCGGTCGCCCATCACCAGTTCAAAGAGCAGGGCATTGATACCATTCGCGGCTGGGGCAAGGACGCGCATGTGATTTATGACCTTAAATACGTGCTTCCAGCCGATCAGGTGGACATGCGCCTGTGATGATCTGTCAAAGTCTGTCGTATGCGGAAGTCGGCCCTGGCCGGCTTCCCTGGCTTGATACTCTGCTCAAAGGCCTGGTGGCGTTACTGCTGCTGGGAACGGTCAATGTGCTCTTTCTGGTGCCGGATGGCGATCGCTATCTTTTCAAACTGATGGCGCTAACGGCGCTGGTCGGGTTAGCCCGACGTGCCGTGCAGCGAGACTGGACGCTACAGGTGGGGCGACGGTTTATTTTCCCGTTGACGGCCTATGCGCTGGTCCTGTTTTTCAGCAATCTTTTCCTTAGCGGCTTTGGCGCAACAGTAAAAACCTATCTGGTCGGCACGCTCTTGCTCTACGCCATTGCGCCTCTGAGGCTACGTGGGCAGTGGTTGAGCCTGTTACTGATCTTCGGTGGCATCGAGTTTTTCGCGTTCGCCTGTTATCAGGTCATCAGTCTTGGTGTCGGTCGCTTTCATGGCTACACCCACCCCATTTTTATGGGCATCTTCTGTATGACAAGCGCGGCGATGGCGCTGTTTCTGTCGCGACGTATGGAAGGCATGCTGAAGCCCGGCCTCTGGCTTGCCACACTGACTTTTTTTCTGGCCGCGCTGCTAAGCAGTACACGCGGCGTGGTGATTGCGATCCCCTTTATCTTGCTGATGTTTACCTGGCTGTGCTGGAAAGAAGGACAGGTGAAAGTATCTCTTCTGCCTTGGGTAATGGCGATTGTCATTACTCCGTTTTTTAATCCGGCCATGCTGAATTCTGCCATCCACTCTGAATCCATGATTGGCAAAATGGGCACTGCGCTGAATGAAGCTCAGGCCGCCACAGAGGATGAGAAATACGCTACCTCTATCGGCTTTCGTTTGATGATGTGGCAGTTCTGCATCTATGCCTTCGAGCAGAGCCCGATTTATGGACTGGGCCGCGATGGCGTGGAGAAAGCCAAGCAGGAGTATGTGGATCAGGGCTTGGCACCTGAAACTCTTTTGACGATGGTGCCGAAGGCGCACGCCCATAATCAGTATTTTCAGGAACTGGCCCAGCGCGGACTGATTGGTCTTGCCGCACTGCTGTTGGTTTTTTCCTTCTCCGTACGCGAGGCTTGGGAACGTATCCAGGCGCAGCGCTGGAGTGGCTTTGCGCTGGCGATGCTAATAGGCGCTTTTATGATTTACTGCCTGACAGAAGTGGCGCTGAAACATCCCATTAAGGTGGATGTATTCCTGATTTTTGGCTGGTTTTTGCATCAGTATCACGACGATGAGTCACCTCTGCTGAAGGGTTCCGCCTCATGAAAGTCATCCAGTTTCTGCCTGGGCTTGAAGGCGGTGGTGTTGAAAAAGGCACCCTGGAAGTCGCCCGTTTTCTGGTGGAACAGGGCCACACTTCTGTGGTGGTTTCAGGTGGTGGTCGACTGGTAAGGCAACTTGAAGCTGAAGGCAGCCAGCATGTTGAGTGGAATCTGGGGAGCAAGTCTCTGCTGACACTGCGGCATATTCTGCCGCTGCGCCGTTGGATTCGTCAGCAAAATGCCGACATCCTGCATGTGCGTTCACGCATGCCCGCATGGATGGTCTGGCTGGCGTGGCGCGGTATTCCCAAAAAGGAACGCCCTCATCTGATTAGCACCGTGCATGGACTGCATTCCGTTAATCGCTACAGTGCCATTATGTGCTGTGGCGAGCGGGTCATTGCCGTGTCTGATACGGTCAAACAGTACATTGCGACTCAGTATCCCAAAACGGATATGAGCAAGGTGCGCGTGGTCTATCGTGGTATTGAGCCAGAAGAATTCCCCCGTAGTTATGAGCCAACGGCAGAGTGGCTGACGACCTGGCAGGAACACTATCCGCAGCTGATGGGCAAACAGGTGCTGACGCTGGCAGGTCGCTTGACGCGACTGAAAGGGCATCACGATTTTATCAGCCTGGTGGCGACGCTGGTGAACGCCGGGCGTCCGGTGCATGGCCTGATTGTGGGTGGGGAAGACCCCAAGCGGCAGGCCTATGCGCAGGAGCTGTATCAGCGTATCAAAGACGAAGGGCTTGCGGCGCATATCACATTCACCGGCGCACGTTCGGATATTCGCGATATTTATCGCCAGTCCACGCTGGTGTATTCCCTGTCGACCTCGCCTGAATCCTTTGGTCGCACGGTGGCGGAAGCGCTGGCGATGGGGGTTCCTGTGGTGGGTTATGATCACGGGGGCGTTGGGGACATTCTGGCGAAGGTGTTTCCTGCCGGTAAAGTGCCGTTGAAAGACAGCGATGAGTTGCAGGCGACAACCGCGCGCTTACTCGACGCGCCTGAATTACCGGGAGAGATGCCCTTTTTGCGTCAGAACATGCTGGAGCAAACTCTGGCTGTTTATCGTGAGGTACTGGCATGAGCCAGAGTGATGCGACTCATCTGGTCTGCCTTAAATGGGGCAGCAAATATCCCGCGGAATACGTAAACCGGCTTTACCGTATGGTAGCGGCGAATTTGACGCATCCTTTCACCTTTCACTGCCTGACCGAGAGCACCGAAGGCCTGCTGCCGGAAATCAATGTATTACCGCTCAAACGTAATGATCTTGAGGGCTGGTGGTACAAGCTTTCCCTGTTTCAGCAGGACTTTTATGGGCTGCAAGGACAGATCATTTATCTGGATCTGGATGTGGTGATCACCGCCAATATCGACTTTCTGGTCGAGATGCCGGGCGATTTCGTTATCATTCAGAACTGGTCGCGCAATGCGATGTGGAACAGCTCCGTCATGCGCTTTCCTGTCGGCAAGTACCATGCTGTCTGGGAAAGCTTTTTGACGGACAAGGCGCGTGTGCTTAAAGATTTTCACGGTGATCAGGAGTGGATTTTCGCCTGTGTCCCTGAGGCTCACGTCTGGCCTGCGGATAAAGTGGTGTCTTACAAGAAGAGCCTGAATGCCAAGGCGTATCCACGTTTAAGTAAACTCAAGCTGCCGTGTTTTCAGAAAGCCACTGATGCGATGGATACCGCACTGACACCCGGTGCGGCCATCGTTATTTTCCACGGCAAACCCGATCCTGAAGATGTGGCCGACGGCCCTTATGGTCCCTGGAAAAAGGCGTCGTTTATTCAACGGGCCTGGAGTGTCTGATTCAGTGGGTCAGCTTATAAAGGCCAAGGTTGAACAAACGCTTGGGTGTTTTAAGTAATTCAAGCAGCAGATATTTCCAGGCTTTCACTTTGGTGGGACGGTAGCGAATTGCCAGAAGGTGTTCGCCAAAGCGGGAATAGATTTCTCTCAGGCTTCGCGCGCGACGTTGATTCGTTTTAGTGATTCCTGTTGGCAAATAGCGAAGCTCTTTGAGTGCATCCGGAAAGGCATAGATAGCCGTTCGGCTCCCCAGACGAATATAGAAAGGCCACATATTCGAGGCGCGGTAACGTGGATCAAACCTGATTTCGCGAAGTACTGAGCACCGAATAAAGTGCATTTTGTCCCCGCGTAGCTCCTTGCCGTAGAGATAGTGATCGAGCCAGTTTAGCCTGGCGTGCTTGATGATTTTGCGGGAAGAAGGCTTGGTCTCGCCGTAAGTATTGCAGATATACCAGCCATACGCTGAGTGAGCGTTGATCGTTTTCTCAGCGGTTTCTAACGAGTGGATTGGTAATGTTTCTTCATCATCCAGAAAGCTTATAAAGTCGCAGCCTTCAATAACAGCACGATCGATGGCAGTGTTTCGCGCGGCATTACAGCCGCCATTCATTAGGCGGTTTACGAAGATTATCCTTGGGTCATTAAAGTCTCTTTCTGTCGCGCTATAGTCCTGAGTGGATCCGTCATTAGCCACAACGGCTACCCAGTCCTGGTACTTTTGCGACAGTAAGGATGAAAGAGCTAAGCGAAGATATTCCGGGCGATTATAGGTCGGAATTATGATTCCAAATTTCATTTGGTCCCTCTAAAACCGTGACCCTTAAAGGCCGTTACGGTAGCATGGCCCAACCTTCATTCCCAGCTGGAACGTCATGGCGAACAAACAATTTATTTGTATGAAGTGGGGCACGCTTTACGGTGCCGAGTATGTCAATCGTCTTTACGCCATGGCGCGTCAGCAAACGACGGGGCCGATTCGCTTTGTTTGCCTGACGGACGATACCAGTGGCATTCGTGAAGAAGTCGAGTGTTACGACTGTCCTACTATTCCCCTGCCTGATCCGCAGCGTCGCCTTGGCTGGCGCAAGCTCACCCTTTATCGGGAAAGTGAACACCTGTTCGGCCTGACCGGTGACTGGCTGTATCTGGATCTGGATGTCGTGGTATCCGGCTCACTGGATGACTTTTTTACCTTCCAGCCTGAAAAGACCTTCGTGGTGATGCAGAACTGGACCCAGCCCGGCAAACGTATCGGTAATACCTCGGTGTACCGTTTCCGTGTGGGGGCTGATGCTTATCTTTATGATCAGCTGGTGGCTGATCATGCCAAGGTCTTTGGCGAGTTTCGTAACTCCCAGACCTATATTTCCCGCAATGTAAAAGATCTCACCTTCTGGCCAGATGCCTGGTGTGTACTGTTCAAGACTCATTGTGTCCCTGCCTGGCCACAACGCTTCTGGCAGGAGCCTGTCTTACCCGAGACCGCTAAAGTGGTGGCATTCCCGGGTGATCCGAACCCGCACGATGCGGTGGTCGGTCGCTGGCCGGTGAAGAAGCCTTATAAGCGCCTCTACAAATTTATTCGCCCGGCAACCTGGATTGATCGTATCTGGAATGATGCAGAGCGTGCTTCGCGGATGCCGGAGTAAGCATGCAGCTGGCGATTATCGACGAGGGCACACCGGGGCATCGTACCCAGTCAGAAGGGATTGCAGCGCTACTTGAGCGCGCAGGTGTTGAGGTCAATGTCTCGCGGATCAGCGTGGAAAATCATCTGCCCGGTTTTTTGCGCTCGCCGATGCGGGCGCTGATGTCGTTGCCTTCCCCCTGGCTGTGCAGGATGCTGCTGCCTTTTTGTAGCCGCGTCGAGCTGGCCCGAGAGCGTCCGGATGTGCTGATTTGCAGCGGCGGTAAAAGTGCCTTTGCGGCGCGCGCATTGTCGCTGTACTGGCGTGTGCCTGTGATCTTTGTCGGGGTGCCAGAGCCTTTCCCTGATCACTGGTTTTCTCTGATCATCTCGCCGGTCGAGCGCACATTTGCTGTGCCTTCACTTGTCTCGGGCATTATTCCGACGCCGGTGACGCCAGAGAAAACCGCGGCGGCGGCGAAGAATCTGTTCCCTGTAGGTGTAAGTGCGAGTGGCGTGAGTGCGGGCGAATGCTGGGCCGTGCTGATTGGCGGGAACAGCAAGAGCCATCACTATTCCGAAGCAGACTGGCGCGCGATGGTGGCGGGGATTAATACGCTTGGCCATCAGCTGGGTATTCGCTGGCTGATTACCACTTCTCGTAGAACCCCTTCTGATATTGAAGGGCTGCTTGAGGATGAGCTGGATGAAGCGCTGGTGGAGAAACTGGTGCTGTTTCGTCAGCAACCTGAGAAGGTGGTGATGGGATATCTGGGTCAGGCCAGTCGGGTACTGGTCACGCAGGACAGTTTGACCATGGCGAGCGAAGCGCTGGCCAGCGGCAAGCCTGTGACGCTGCTGCAGCCAGAAAAACTGGTGGTGCAGCCGGGCTCTTTCTTTGCCGATATGATCGAACGCTTTCCTCAGCTTGACGGTGTGGAAGCCGTCGGCATGCAGCAGCTGGGGGAGTACCGGCCTGCGGTATCGGAACATCAGCCGCTATCGCTGGCGGGGCTTGAACAACCGTTACTGGCGTTCTGCAAAGAGCAGCAGCTGCTCTGACGGACGGTCTTGCCAGAAAGAAAAAACCACCTGTTCAAGGTGGTTTTTTATGCGCGATGAGTGAGTGCTATTGCTGCCTACTCTGGGCGCAGAGACTTGAAAAGCTCAATATACTGGGCGCAGATGGCGTCTGCCGAGAAGGCTTCTTCGAAGCGTTGTTGACCGGCTATAGCCAGCTGTTGGGCTTTTTCCGGGTTGAATTGCAAGTCGCGAATGGCCGCTGCCAGTCCTTCTGCATCATCAATGTCCACCAGCAGGCCGGTGCGCTGATCCTCGATCAACCAGGCGGGGCCCTGAGAACGCGCGGCAATCAGTGGCGTTTGTTGACTCCAGGCTTCAACCACAACGTTGCCAAAGGGCTCTTCCCGCGAGGGGAAAACACAAAGGTCTGCACCCGCAAACAAATAGGCAGTATCGCGACGCCAGCCTAGCAAATGCACCCGTCCCGTCAGCCCCAGGGCACTGATTTGCGCTTCAAAGTCAGGCCGCAGGGCGCCGTCACCGGCGATAAGCAGCGTCGTATTGCTGGTCTGAGCCAGAGCGGCAATCAGCACATCCTGCGCCTTGGCTTTATGTAATCTGCCAAGATTCAGCAGCACCTGATGGTTATCAGGAATACTGAACTCGGCACGCAGACGGCGTCGGGCTTCGTCACGGCTCATGCCAGAGTCAGCGACTTCACCAAAATTGGGAATGCACAGTGCCTTGTCGGCAGGGATGCCTTCCTCGACAAGATAGCGCACGATATCCGGGGTGTTGCCGACCAGACGGGTAGCCTTGCGATAGCGCGGCACCCGGTAATAGCCTCCAAGGCGTGCAATGACGGGGCAGTAACGGGTTGGTGCGCGTTTGATTGCCCGGCTCATCCAGGTCAGCAGTGCCTGCGGACGATGACGCATCAGCGACGCATGAAGTTTCAGATGGCCTAACGGCTCGTGGATGCCGCGAAAGCGGATCGGCACCACTTCCAGCATCGGATGATTTGCAAACAGCGCCATGCGTCGCTCGTCGGGCTCAATGTAGAGATGTTGCTTAACCCCTCTGTCGGCGAGCGCCAGAGCGAGTTTTTCAAAAAAAGTTTCAGCGCCGCCGTTCTGGCTGGAAAGCATCAGTTGGGCGATATGCAATGGCTGACTCATGTGTAGGTTCCCTGTCAGCGCCAGTGCTGGCGAATCCATTCGGCAGGCATCATAAAGCGCTTCAGAAAGCGGAAACCATTGCCCTGATATTCCCCTTTGAAGAAACGACGCAGGTGTTCACCGCGGGTACCCGGTTCGATCTGATCAGACCAGCGGCCGACCAATGCATCGGAAGGGTCCGGCTTGCCAGGGAAAATCACTACCCTTGATCCTTTGGGGAGTTTGGGTGGACGCAGGTAGCGCAGAGGCCAGGGGCCAAGACAGTCCATGCGGAAATGGCGAACCCAGCCGCGTGGCCAGAACTTCACGCCGCCTTCAATACACTGAGTGACGTAGCGCTGCTCAAACTGGTATTTGCCAGCGATGCCTTCCGGGTCTTTGCGGAAGTTATTCAGCATGTAGCCATGGCGGCCAATTTCAAAACGGAAGATCGAGGTCTGGCCTAGGCGCTCAAGTGGCTTCACCCAGTTACGCGCGACGATAACGTCCTCTGGCTTACCCATGCTGAAGAAATCATCAATGTTGCCGGTGATGATGACATCAAGGTCGATAAAGAGCACAACGCCTTCGATATCAAAAAGACTGTCACCCCACATCGCTGTTTTTGGCCACTTGCCTGGTGCATTGGTGGGGCGTGGTACGCCAAGATCTGGCAGTCCGCGACAGATGACTTCCTCGCGAACGCCCGCGCTATCATCGGTCAGACAGTACACGCGAAAGGGTGGGGTGATATTACGCTCGACCATGGAGTAAATACGGTTGACGTACTCTGGCCCGTAGCGGGTTCCCCACTTGATACAGATAACCTGTTTGACCTGATCGGACATGTAACCGCTCCGTGTTAGCGCAGCCGGGCTTCAGCAGCCGGCGGCTTTATAAAGTTTTTGCTTGCCGTCAGGCTGCGTTTTGAATCGTTTGTGCATCCACATGTATTGCTCAGGATGACGGCGAATGGCGCGCTCTATCACACTGTTGACCAGTGTGGCATCGGCAACCTCATCACCTGTAAAGCCTTCAACGGGTTCGAACATCAGGGTGTAGCGGCCGTTGTTTTCACGATAGGCACTGAACATCAGCATCGGCGAGTTGTTCAGTCCGGGCATGCGAGCGGTGATGGTCAGCGTCGCTGCGGTCTGCCCAAAGAAGGGAGCGAAGACGGCGCCTTTTAAGCCGAAATCCTGATCAGGGGCATACCAGACGCAACGGTTTTCCTTCAGCGAACGGCGAACACCACGAAAATCCTTACGGTCAACCGGTCGGCAGAAACGCGAACGCCCCTTGAAAATAAAATGTTCCATGAGCGCATTATTGTGTGGACGATACAAAACGGAAGAGTTTTGTACAAAAGGCAGAATCAGCGGACCGCTTAAGTCCAGTGCGCTGAAGTGAGCGCTGAGGAGGATAACGCCGCGACCGCCTTCAAGGGCTGTATTCAGGTGCTCCAGACCGACAGCATCCACCCGCTTGGCCGCCCAGGAATGAGAGCGCCACCAGGCGTAGGCGGTTTCAACGAATCCCATGCCATTCGCCTTGAAAGCCTCTAATGCCAAGCGTTCGCGTTCATCCTCGCTTAACTCTGGGAAACACAGGCGAAGGTTAACCAAGGTGACCCGGCGGCGCTTGGTGATCAGCTTGTAGCCGAGCCAGCCAAGCCCACGGCCTATTGCCAGTCCGAGCGAGGTCGGCAGCCAGGCCAGTATCCGCATAAAGCCCAGAATCAGCCATGTTGGCCAGTAAGAAGGGGCTAAAAAGTGGTACCAACGGCTGCTGGTTGAGGTCGCATCAGACACGGCAGATTATTGCTCCAGAGAAAATGCCGCTATTATAGAGCGCAGTTTTGCCATGGGCCACCTTGAGGGGTGGCATCGGCGTAGGAAGAATTGCTGGAACAAGCGAGGTAGGGCGTGCGTCTCACGGTCGTCGGTACAGGGTATGTCGGTTTGGTCACTGGGGCCTGTTTTGCAGAAATGGGCAATCGGGTGACGTGTGTGGATGTCGATCACGGCAAAGTTGAGCGCCTGAAGCAGGGCGAAATCCCGATTTATGAGCCCGGTCTTGAGGACGTGGTGCGTCGTAATGTCGAAAATAATTTGCTGCGCTTTACCACCTCATTACCTGAGGCCATGAGTGACTCCTCGATTTATTTCATCGCGGTGGGCACTCCTCCCGGTGAGGATGGCAGTGCGGATCTTAAGTATGTGCTGCAGGTTGCGCGTGAGATCGGTCAGCATCTTGAGAGCTATGCGGTCATTGTCGATAAGTCCACAGTGCCCGTCGGCACCGCTGACAAGGTACGTGAAGCGATTGCGGCAGAGCTTAAAACCCGCGGCAAGGATATCGACTTTGATGTGGTCAGCAATCCTGAGTTCCTGAAAGAAGGGGCGGCAGTTGAAGACTTCATGCGGCCTGACCGTATTGTCGTGGGGACCGACTCTGAGCGAGCCAAAGGCGTTATGGCCCAGCTCTATGCTTCCTTCTCCCGTAACCATGACAAAGTGCTGTTCATGGGCGTGCGTGATGCGGAAATGACCAAGTACGCTGCCAATGCCATGTTGGCGACTAAAATTTCCTTTATGAACGAAGTCGCGAATCTTTGTGATCGCCTGGGTGTGGATGTGGAAAAGGTGCGCAAAGGCATCGGTTCTGACAGCCGCATCGGCTATCACTTTATCTATCCTGGTTGTGGTTACGGCGGCTCCTGCTTTCCCAAGGATGTTAAGGCGCTGGTGCACATGAGTCAGGAGCAGGGCTTTGAGGCTCATGTTCTGGAGGCGGTGGAGCGTCGCAACCAGCAACAGAAAACGGTGCTGTTCGACAAGATCTGCCAGCACGTGGGTAGCCAGAACCTGTCCGGCCGTACCTTTGCCCTGTGGGGGCTGGCGTTCAAGCCTGGTACCGATGACATGCGCGAAGCGCCCTCTATCACTCTGATCAATGCGCTGATCGCAGCGGGGGCGAAAGTCGTTGCTCATGACCCTATTGCCCGTGAAACCGCCAGACGTGAATTTCCGCCTGCATGGTTTGACGATGGCAAGCTGGTCTTTGGCGAGGATCAGTACGAGGTGCTGAAGGGCGCAGAGGCACTGATACTGGTGACGGAATGGAAGCAGTATCGTCAGCCCGAGTTTGATCTGATCGCTCAGCAACTGGCTCAGCCGGTCATCCTTGATGGTCGTAACCAGTATGAACCTGCGCGGTTGCGAGATCAGGGCTTTACCTATTACGGTATTGGCCGCTAATTCATGTGCTTGGCCCCGGGTTCACTGAGTTCGGGGCGCTTTCAAGGATTCTATGAAGACTCCCATTGCTCCTGCCCTTAAACCTTCTGATCAAACCGCCTGGCAGATCTACAAGCGTCTGCTGAGCTATGTCAAACCTTACTGGCTGCCTTTTTTGTTGAGTATGGTGGGTTTTGCCATGGTGGCGGGCTCCCAGGCAGGTTTTGCCGGTCTGATGAAATACATTGTGGATGAGCTGACCAACCGCACCCCTAATGCGCACTGGGTGTTTGCCGGGGCCATCATGGGGATCTTCGTCCTGCGTGGGGTTGGCAGCTTCATCGGCTCTTATGGTCTGGCGTATGTCTCTCGCTCGGTAGTGCACAACCTGCGTTGCGATGTTTTTAACGCGATGATGCATCTGCCCAGTCATTTTTATCATCAGCACACCAGTGGCCACCTGATTGCCAAGGTGACCTATAACATTGAACAGGTTACCGGCGCATCAACAGGCGCGCTGCGAACACTGGTGCGAGAAGGTCTGACGCTGATTGGTCTGATGGCCTATCTTATTTATCTCAACTGGCGTCTGGCGCTGATCTTTTACACGGTGGCACCGTTGATTGCATTGGTGGTGAGTCTGGCTTCCAAGCGTTTTCGCAAGCTCAGCAAGCGTATTCAGGATTCCATGGGCGATGTCACCCATACCGCCTCTGAGGCACTGCAGGGCTTTGAGGTCGTGCGTATCTTTGGTGGTGTTGAGCATGAGAAAAAGCGCTTTGAGAAAGCCAGTCGTCGCAACCAGCAGCAGGGTATGAAGCTGGTCGTGACTAATGCGATTTCCACGCCGGTTATCCAGTTCTTTATTTCATTAGCGATGGCGATGCTGGTGTTTGTCGCCATGCACCCAGGCTGGATTTCAACTCTGACGCCGGGCGACTTCATTTCCTTCCTGACGGCCTCCGGTCTGATCGTGCAGCCGCTTCGCAATCTCTCGGATATCAATAACACTCTGCAAAAAGGCATCGCGGCGGCAGAGAGTGTTTTTGAAGTGATTGATGAACCCGCCGAGCAGGATAAAGGCACGGTCGAGGTTGATCGTGTCAAAGGCCATCTGGTGGTTGATAACCTGCACTTTGGTTACAGCCCGGATAAACCGGTTCTCAAAGGTATTTCCTTTGAGATCAAGCCTGGTGAAACCGTCGCATTGGTGGGGCGCTCAGGTTCCGGGAAAAGTACCCTTGCAGGACTGATCCCGCGTTTTTATGAGATCGGCGAAGGTAACATCAGTATTGATGGCGTGGGTATTCAGGATTTTCGCCTGACAAACCTGCGTCAGCAGATCGCGCTGGTGAATCAGCAGGTCGTGCTCTTTGCTGGTTCACTGCGTGACAACATCGCCTATGCAACCGCCAATCCTCAGGAGGTAGATATCCTGCATGCGGCGGAAGTTGCGCATGTGATGGAGTTTGCTTCGCGTATGGAAGACGGTCTCGATACCTTGATCGGTGAGAAGGGCGTTCTGCTTTCCGGTGGTCAGCGCCAGCGTCTGGCGATCGCTCGTGCGGTTCTCAAGGATGCACCGCTGCTGATTCTGGATGAGGCAACCTCGGCATTGGATACCGAGTCTGAGCGACACATTCAGTCTGCGCTGGAGGCTATTATGAAAGGCCGGACAACCCTGGTTATCGCTCATCGCCTGTCGACCATTGAGAATGCCAACCGCATTCTGGTGATGGATCAGGGGCAGATTGTGGAGCAGGGCACTCATGCTGAGTTGCTGGCACTTGATGGCGCTTATGCCCGCCTGCATCAGCGCCAGTTCGAGGATGAATAAAACGTTGTCTGATCTGCGATCAACTCAGTAGATCAGCTGATCAGGAACAAAAAGCGGGACTCGAAAGAGTCCCGCTTTTTTTATGTTGGAAAAACTGGAATAGAGGTTTAACGCTTCTGGGAGAAGTGAACCACCTGCCGTTCAAGCAGTCGCTGAGGACGATCCTGCAGCCGCTCCACCAGGAAAATATCGTTACCGGCAGGGCGAATATAACGGTCATCCAGCATCTTTTCGCGCAGGGTGTCGTTCTCATACACCTGACGGGAAATAACCAACTGGTTGCTGCTGGTGCTGCGAATCAGGCTCAGGGTTTCGCTGGTTAGCTCACCGAGATGCTGAAGCTCGCCACAATGCAGGGCTAACTGCAGGTTAATGATGGGTTTCAGGGACTTGATGCGCAGCTGGTTAAAGCTTTTGTAGAGGCCATTAAACAGCAGGGCTGCACAGAGGGCATTGACGCCATGGGTGTCATCGCGCTGGGGCTGATCAAAAGTGACGAAAATATTGTCCTGATGATCAAACTCCACCATGCCGCCATAGAGCTTACAGGCCTGATTGATGAAGTCATGGTAACGCGCCAGGACTTCTTCGCGTTCCTGCGCTGAGGTATAGCCGGCGCTTTGACCCTGACTGACATAGAGTACAAACACCGTTTCCAGTGCTTGTGCGGCAATGGTGTCAGCCAGATCCTGCGGCAAGCCCTGCAGTGGCGCAAAGGGGGCTTTCTCCTTGGCAGGCGCAGCCGAAACAGAGGGCGTCTCGCGCAGTGGCCAGGCATCGTCTTCTGCGACAAAGGCACTGGTTGGCGCAGAACGGGATGAGTCGCCATCAAACAAGGCTTCACCGAAATCAGGTTCCTGAGAAGCCGGGCGGGCCTGGGTCTTAGGCTTATTGCCCGTCAGGCGCTGGAAGAAGCTGCGTGTCTTCTTGTCGAACGGATCGTCCTCATCCTCAGGATCGGAGGTCTCAGAAAACACCGGATCCTGTTCGTCTTCCGGTTCGTCAAACAGCTGATCCTGATCGGCCTGTGCCAGATCCAGTGAAAAATTCTGTAAAGGGTCACGGTTATCGCTGCCGAGTTCATAGTCCATCGGCTGCAGGTCCAGCTCATGCTGGGGCAGGGTGGTTTCTTCCAGCGGCAGCAGATGTGGCTCATCTTTCAGATGCTCGGCGTGGAAACGATTGAAGCAGTAATTGATGTAGCCCCACTCATCCTCGCGGCGCTCATCCAGTGGAGCAAATTTGTCATTTTCCCGCAGGGCCACGCAGGCACGGGTGAGGCGACGCAGCGGTAGCTGCTGGCGAACGGCCAGCACCAGCATGGGAATCAGCATCAGAATGATAAGGGCGAAGTATTCATGGCCGTATTGCTGGGCCAGCGCGCCCAGACTGACCGGGTATTCCGGGTCACCCCAGCGGATACGCAGTACGCCGACTTCCTGCTGATTGACCTGGATATAACGGGTTTCATCAAAGCCCTGAGAGACGCTGCCTGCGCGAGCGATGACGTTGTCATCTTTATAAAGCGCGATGGCTGACACCAGTGAACGCTGCTGCAGATCACTCACCATCACGCCGAGGCCGATACGATCGTTTGCGATCAGCAAGGGGACGGCGGCAAGCTGGGTTTGTTCAAGCAGTTCCTTCTTGAGAAGGTCCGTTTGCTCGTGAGTCAGATTGTCGAGTTGACGTGAGAGAAGCGCTGCTCCGATGGCCAGACCGGCCAGTAACGTGAGCAACCAAACCCAGACCATGCGGATACTGAGTCCTAGCGGAGTACGGGACCGGGGGGGCAAACGTTCCAGCATGATGAGGCTTAACCAGGCTCCAGATAACGACAGTAAGAGGCCCGATTATAACGGCAGGCTGAGGGATTGCAGCAGCTTTCTGGGAGGGTGGAAAGAAATGTTTATCTTTTGCTGAGTGTGCAAGCAAAGTCAGGTCAGGAAAGGTATGATGTCGCTCTGTTTTTTAATGACCTGTGCTTATTGTCTGCCCGTTGTTCGCAGTGAGGTATCCCTGCGTCAGGAGGCGTGTTCAGGCATTCAAACTCAGTAGCAATAATCCAAGCGTTTTTACCAGAATCATTCTAAGCAGGTCAGCAGAATCAGGCCTGTTTCAGCAAGAGTTACCATTGCCATGTCGACAGCCTCTGATGCGCCTATTCTGTGGCGTCTTTTCGTTCTTCAACCTAAAGCACAGGTTCAGCAGGATCTGGTTCATGTTGAGTCTGCTCTTAAAGCGCACTTTTTGCTGTCAGAGGCAAAGGTGGTGGATGTCGCGAAGACTGAAGGCTGGTGCTTTAGCATCCATGCCTCAGCCGCCGCGGTAAAGGCGGTTCGTGACCAGTGGGATGAGATGCTGCCTGGCTGTGACCTGCTGTGCGAACCCGTATCGGCTTTTTCTGGTAAGCGTAAACTGGCTTGCTTTGATATGGACTCGACTCTGATTCAGGCCGAAGTCATTGATGAACTGGCTAAAGAAGCCGGAATCGGTGAGCAGGTTGCGGCCATCACCGAAGAGGCCATGCAGGGGAAAATCGATTTCCGCGAAAGCTTCACCCGCCGTATGGCTTTGCTAAAAGGTCTGGATCTTGAAGTACTGGATGCGGTTTATCATCGTATTCGTCTGATGGACGGTGCTGAAGAGCTGTTTGCCGGCCTGAGTTCGCGTGGTGTCCGCACCGCTATTTTATCCGGCGGCTTTACCTACTTTGCTAATCGCCTGAAGCAGCGTCTTGGCATTGATGAAATTCACGCCAACGTATTGGATGAAGCTAATGGCATTCTTACCGGTGAAGTGGTCGAGCCTATTGTCGATGCGGCCATGAAGGCGCAACGCCTGCAGGAAATCTGTGAACGTAAGGGCTTCGAGCTGGCAGCCACCATGGCTGTGGGTGATGGTGCTAATGATCTTAAAATGCTGGCCGTGGCTGGTGTAGGTGTTGCCTTTCGTGCCAAGCCCTTGGTGCGAGCTCAGGCAGACTATGCGCTTCAGCACTGCGGTCTGGACGCTCTGCTGGCACTGTTTGAGGCCTGAGTCCTCTAAAAACGTAGACAAAAAAGGAGGCCAAGGCACTGCTGTCCCATAAATGGCAGTCAATGAAAAAGCCTGAGTCCAAGTGAGTAAAATGAGAGTGCGACCAAACAC
>NZ_JBKKHQ010000031.1:0-35634 GCF_046614695.1 Pokkaliibacter sp. CJK22405 | reverse complement strand
GCCCACACCCTTACTCCACAACTGCCCATAACATCTAGCTAGATGTTATGGGCAGTTGTGGAGTAAGGGTGTGGGCAGTTAAATTGTGTGGGCAGTTATTTGGGCAGTTATTTGTCTTGACTTGTTGTTATGGGCAGTTATTATTCATATATTGATGTTATGGGCAGTTATTGGAGAGCTTCCAGATGAATAATGAGAAATATGGCGAGCTGATCGCCAGCATGAAAAGCTTCAGTGCGGGAACTTATGAAAGCGGGAAAGACGATCCTGCGACAATTAGTCGGCGGCTCAATGACTATTATCGTAGGCACCTGCGTGACAGCCTTGGCGTGACGTATAAGCATGAAAACGTAGCAGGACGGCGCGTGCTGGTGGTCGAGCCGGGGGAAATGCTAAGTGCCAGCGCGAGTAGTGGAATCATCGGGCACTGCATCAGTGCTATCCGCTCACTTCGGATGAAGCATCACCTCATCGAGAAAAACTTAGGGCTGGCTACACGGGAGCTGGCCCCGTATTTCGACAGCAAAACGCTAGATCTGCTCAGCCCTGATCGTGACCTTGATAGCCTGAGAGAAGACCTGACCCGGCTGCGGAAAAATGAAACCAGAGACATCCCACGGAGCCTGCTGGCGGGGGTGCGTATTGAGCACCATGGTGTCTACATCCTCAACGATATTTATCGGCGCCTACGCCAAGTCGCGACAGCAAACGATAAGAAGGCGCTGGGCAAGAAGCTAAAGAGTCAGGTGCTGGTTAATCCTACGTTCCCTGTAGCGCGCTCTCAGGAAGTGCTGAGCGCACTATCTAGCCCAGACCACTCATATTCCGTGCCTATCGTTGCCGCCGCGCTGGCTATCGTCACAGGACGGCGCCGTACAGAAATTTTCAAGACAGCAGAGTTTTCAACTAAAGGCGCTCCTGCTGGATACCTGCGCTTTAGTGGGCAGCTGAAAACCAAAGACAGACGGCTGTTTGATAATGTCGCACCCTACGACATTCCCTGCCTGGTCGAACCTGAGCTGGCAGTTAGCGGGCTAAAGTGGCTGCGCCAGCAGACCCGAAATGATGTTGTCTCATACATTGATGCCGCTGGTGTGGCCCAAGAGGGCGTGAAGGTTCGCGGTAAGCCTGCCACGGATGTCTATCATAATGAGGCAGTCGGGCAGCGCTACGGGGCCACTGCCGGTACCGCAACGCGTGCCTTCTTCGGATTCGCTGAGCTGAAGTTTAAAGACCTGCGGGCTATGTATACCGAGATTGGCTATGGCCGCTTTGCCCTACCGGGCGAATCTCGCAGTGCATACCGCACGCGTGTGCTTGGCCACAGCGCAGGCGATGATGAGGCCGGTAGCAGCCAACAGCATTATGAAGCATTTACACTCACCGATGAGGTGGAGACGGCAGAAGCTGTGCGTGCCGCTGGGCGCGAGAATACTGGCCTGATCAACTACCTGAAGCGGCATGGCGGGGTTATCGAAGAGTGGGCGCGCAGCCCCGCAGGGCAGCGCTTGCACGACTGGCTGTTAGACCAGGCACAGGCCGGTCTATCCGCTGAGCTGATCGACGCTGGATGGCTGAGAAAGTACGCGATTATTGATGGCAAAGAGCTGAATCACCGAACGATCAAAACGTATCTCGAAAAAATTCAGTGGGATGAAAACGTGCGCGCCACGTTATTAGAAGAAGAGAAAAACAAAGCGCCGGCGGCTGAAAACTTCGAAGATGATCAGGAGGCTGATGAAGAAAGTCCCGATGAAGAAAGTCCCGATGAAGCCCTTGACCTTGAGGACGTCAGCGAACTGGACGATGACGAAGATCAGGATGACATACCGGCCCATGCCACAGAGCAGATCATTATTCGCACCTCTAAGCGTGGGAAGTACTGGGTGGCACAGGCATTCTGGCAGGGCAAAATGCGCTATGAACTGCAGCAGCAGGGGCGCAAAGATGAGGCAGAGCAGGAGTGTCGCCGATTAGCTGAACGGGAACTACTTACTTATAAGGTCTACACAAACGGCGGCGGAAAAAGGGTCGATATTTTGATAGATGATAAGGTAGTGGCCACTGCCACAGGAGCCACTACCATGGAGGCAGGGCGAAAAGCCTATATGACTTTCACCGCTGCATGACACTCCAGATGAATAAAGCATGACGGAGCCTCTGGCTCCGTTTCTGCGTCTGGCCGCAGTGAAGTCAGGCGTTTAAGCCGTCCTATACGATCACCGAACAGCTCTAGGCCGATAGCCAGGGTTGAGCGGTTTACTGTATCAGCAGAGCATGAAAGCAGCTCATACAGTGCCCCCAGTCTTTCAACTTCAGTCGCTATGCTATCCAAAGTGTCAATGCTGACATTTATAGCGTCCATGTCGTCACCCCGTTTCCATATTTCATAATAATTGATACCGAAATCACTATAACTAGATCGATGTTGGAATAGGTTCAGCCTGACCGACAGAAATCAGCAACAACTTCAGCGTGGCCGACAGAATCGTGGATTTAGACCCCCGGAGAGGGCAGCGACTCTGCGCACGGATGCGCCAACAGAGAATGACCGTGAAGCGCTTAGCCGATCTGATGGATGTAGCTCACAGCACCGTGAGCGGATGGCGGCAAGGCAGAACTATGAGGCTGTGGCAGGTGGTAGCTACGTGTCACATTTTAGAATGCAGCACTGACTGGCTGCTATGGGGAGAGGCGTTTGAAGTTAGTACAGAGGAGCGGAAGCTCCTGAAAAAATGGCGGGCGATTCCAGCAATGAACCGCCGCGCGTTTTTGCAGCTGTTTACCGATCTCTATTGAGACCGTAAATGATGGGGTGTGCCAGTGCTGATGGCCGCTTCCTTCTCCTGCAGGTGTTTCAGATAGTCCTGCAGGTAGGCCAAGTAGCGGTCATCCTCAAGATAGAATCCATTACCTACGCCGTGACCTTGATTGTTGTACTCATCAAGCAAGTTCAGAACCAGCTGGTTAAATCTTACATCTGGCATTTTTTGCCAGATTTTTTCAATCACGCCCAGGACTTCTGGAATTCTGCTTGGGTTACGCATGCTCATTCCTCTCATGTTATCAAACGGCCTGCAGGTGGGTGCGGTGAGCGTCCCGTTGTGCTGCCAGCGCTTCAAAATAGGCCTGTAGCTGCAGGGTATCAAGCTCGCCGCTGAGCACCTGCTGGTACAGCTCCTCGCTGTGACCGACCCACTCCAGCGCCTCTCGTAGCGTCACCGCAATTTGACTGGGTAGTGCATCGCGGATTTTCTGCTCGACGGCCACGGTGATTTGGGGATGCTTTGCTAAGTTATATACATTACAAGGCAAAGTGTCCCTCCCATCGGAGTCCGCATGTTGCGTGGCCTGCAGGGTGTTTTGAGTAGGCAGGGTCATGGGGTCATAAGACTCGCTGGAGATATCGACCAGGCCCAGGCTGTGAACGCCTGCAGCAGCACGCAGCCCGACATAATGAACCACCTTCTGCCATGCCAGCGGGTTAATGTGATGAAGGTTACGCCCACGCGTTTTACGCTTGAGGGTTGTCAGACCAAAACGCGCCAGCCAGTTTTTAGCAAAGGCGACTGGGTCACGCGGTAAAGACTTGCTATCGATCATGGGGCCTGCATCGATAGCGTTGTATGCCTCAAGCGCCTGCTGATCGGCAGTGATCTGCTGCAGCAGTGCTTTACACTCATCGATACCGAACTCACCCTCACCAGTGAACGGGTCTATACCCAACGTGGCAAACAGCATCCGGTACCAGCGCTGCATAACAACTTTGTGCCGGTGCCTGATCCCGACAACCTTCCCGCGTCGTTGTGCATCATCATAGGCCTTCGCCTGAGTCTCGGTTGCTTGCAGGAGCTCAAGGCGGTTGATGTAGCGCACACCGTTATCATCAAGAAACTCGATGCTGTCAGGGTTCACCGTGTCACAGAGCGTGGTTTCTATAGCATACCTTGCCAGCTGCGCCTGTTCTGCCTGACTGCGCACCTCGGCGCGCTGAAGCCGTTGTGCGGCCTCTTCTTCTGGGGTCTCTTCGGAGGTCACCAGCGCCACCCACTTTGCAAAAGCAGCCTCGCGGCCAGTCTTGCTTTGTTCACGACCTATTTCTGCCTCGATCTCATCAGCCGCCAGAGCGTCGACTTTCCAGCCTTCCGCCATCATCATGAGCAGCAGGCTGTTAGCGTAGTCATTCCGCGATTTATTATCGCTGGCCATAAAATCGATAGCGACTTCATCAAACAGTGTTTTTTGACGAATGAATGCGACCTGGCCGACTTCTTCTTCCATTGCCCATGTCATGGCATCCGCCGTCAAACGGCCACGCCAGATAGCATCGCGGTCAGTCGGTCGGTGGCGTGACTGGATATTGAGTCCGATCAGGTAGGTTTTTGCGGTACGGTCACGGCGCAACATCTGCGTCACATCGGCTGGACTTACGGTGCCGGTAAAAATGCCGACATGGTGAGTAAAGTGCGGCGTGGTAATAGATACGCCAGAGCTAATGCTCGGGCTGTATATGATGCAGTCCCAGTTCACGCATTCAGCATTAGGATTCTGCTGGAATCGCTGGACATCCTCATCGGCCTTGCTGTCAGACAAAACGCCTAAAACCTTGCGCGTGGGGTCGATGGTCCGCAGCGTTTCGACAAGCCCCTTCACTTCTTCAGCGCTGTCAGCGCAGATCAGAGGCTTACCACCTGCCGCAAAAATATCAGCCGCCTGCTTGTAGACTTGATAACGCTCCCCATGCAGCACTCGGATATCGTCAGGCTGTCCTTCAACTTCGATCACATAAATCGGCTCGCCTGGTCGCGCCAGCTCAGCAAAGCTGATCAGCTGGTCATTAGCACCGGCATCCGCCAAAACGACCTGACGGGTGTGGCGCATGGCATTGACCAGGGCATCAAACACACGCACGGGGGAGTCGCATGCAGATCCGTCAACAATGTGGCGTACCACCTGAGTGGCTTCATCGATACTCAAGTGATCCAACGTCTCAAACCAGCTGGTGCCTTCATTATTGAAAAACGCCGGTTTGATCATGCTGTTAACACAGCAGGCCATGTGAGTAGTGTCGAACATTTCAAACCAGCTTAGGTCTGAGTAATTGCGCACGCGCTGACCAGACTGGCTCAGGCGTGATGCCGCATCGCCCACAAGACTAATGCGGTGAGCAATGTAAGCCGCTTTTCGTGACTGGGTCATCAGTGGGCTGATTATCTTTTCGGTTTTTCCACTCCCCATCGGGGCGCGCACGATAAAGACGCCATCACCTGTCATCTGGATAAAGTCCAGAACACGCTGGGGAATCGCCATACGGCGAGAGCCATCAGGCATCGTCTGATAATCAACAGGCAGGCGGATGTGACGGATATGAGCCTGTTCGATTTTTTCGCGCGTAAAACCGCCAACGGCCCGCGCCTGTGAGAATTTCTTTGCAGCCAGCCACTTCAGGCGCTGGTGTATCTCCTGCCAGTTTACGCGGTCAGCTAAGTGCGCCGGACAATGTGCACGAATACGCTCACAAAGCTGTTTTCCGCTCATATTGACCGGAATTTGGGACATTCCAATGTTGACGGTTTTCTTGATTAAATCGGTAATATTGGCCGGGTTTCTATCGTGTGAGCCATCGGCGGCAAACTGCAGCGAGTACAGAGCCAGATCGAGCTTCTTGGCTGGTAGCCAAGCCCAGGCCCCTTTGCTTCTGATCTGCTCTGATACCAGCCGGATACCGCCCAGAACGTGCAGGTCATTCCAGTCAGTCTTGGCGAAAGCCTGCTGCTGGGTGAAGGCTGAGAAGCTGGGCATTAGGGATTTGATGCCTAATTTCTCGCGCAATTCGACAGCGACCAATGCGCCAGTGTTGCCAGCCTTTGGCTTCCACTGGTCATTATCAGCGAAATTGCGAATAGTGAGATTGGTACGCTGCTTGTATTCAGCGATCACCGGCATGAGGTTGCTGGCACTGATACAAACGACCATTACGGCATTGGTGGCCAGATTAATAGAGGCGGCGGTAGCGAAACCCTCAGCAGTGCCGATAGTACGCGTCCGTTTAATGTCACCAATAACGATGTGCGCCCCTTTAAACTGCCCGGATCGGACAGATACGGTCTGGCGCTTCTGGTTTTCATACAGACGCTGCAGGCCACAGTACTCCCCATGGATGTTTTGCAGCCGCAGGGCTGAGAATTCGCCCATGCTGTCGCGCATCCTTGCCATTTCAACACGCTGAGCAATTGAGCTGATCTGTTTGCGCTGCAGATAGGGCGCGCTGCCATCTTCGATACCGAGCCACTCAACGGTGGCCTTCACCGCCTGCTTTTTTCGTTTATCAAAGCGCAGGTATTCAGCATCGGCCTGCTGCTCCCAGCATGCCTGGTATGCCGCATGTTCAGATTGCAGGCACTGCTCTTCCAGTTCCCGCTGTTTGCGGCGCGCTTCAGCTTCAGCTTCACGCTTTTTCCTGCGCTCTTCCTGCAGCGCTTTACGGCGCGCTTCAGCTGCTGAGTCTTTGATGCCTTTATCAGCTTTGAACAGTTCCCACAGCGCGCTCAAACCATCCCAATGGCTGGGCATGCGCGATGCGCGCTGACTGTTTGCCGAAACGATGGGGTAAACGATGCCGTCTTTATGACGTAGACCGGTATAGAGTTTGGCGCGGCCCTGATCGGCCTTTTCGAGGTATTTTGTGTGCTTGGGGTGCAGGCCTGAGTCTTTGCCGCTCAACCAGTCCAAACCGCCGAAGCCGGTGGCGTCAAAATCGATACCCGACTGAGCTACGGCGTCAGCAATTTGCGCAGAGCAGTACTCAGCCAGAGAGACGGGGTCAGAATTGAAACGAGCCTGATAATAGGCCGCTAAAGAGGAGTGCGCGCTACGTTCCGTTGTCATTAGGCATCCGCAAAAGTCATGCGCTTATTTAAATAAACAAATAAATAAGCTCAAAAGAATTTGCGTTAGCGTCTGCATGTTCCTAAAATCCGAGTTCTGACAGTGCTTTTTTTGTGGATTCGGATTCTATTTTTGGGTTTGGATTTTAGGAACAAGAACAAGCACCTCTGAAGCCGGGCTGCAACCCGGCTTTTCTTTTTTCTGGGTTGAGATACTTGCGCGGCAGGCACTAACAATCTGCCGCTAATTTAAAATTTTAATTTTTTTTAGTCAATTTAAATACTGTTAGAATTCCTTAAAGGCGGCGACGACAATGCCGCAGATCTCCGTACTTTCATTGATCTCAAAAGCCGAATACTGAGTATTCAACGGCTTAAGATACTTCTTGTTACCATCGATGATCAACTGCTTAAACGTGCAGTTGTCGCTGCCATTTTCTCTAGCAATAACAAAGCTCTTGTGATCGGCTTGCCGCTTCGGCTCAACAATCAATAAGTACCCATCTGGGAAGCTAGGCCCAACCATCGCGGTCATTGAATCACCGCGCACTTCTAATGCAAACGCAGACTTAGTGGTTCTGATCGGTGCCGGTATCATCTTCGCACTCGCTGGATCGGCGGGAATGCTCTCTGACCAGCAGCCAGCCTGAACCCAGCTCAATAGAGGCACCCGCTGTGGCTCTAAAATCTTCCCTGGAATCGTTTGCTTGATATCAGCATCTTGGTTTCGCGCGCGCTCCAGCAGATCACCCAACTGAAACCCCATGACTTCGCACCACGATATTAAGTGCCAGATATTGGGTGTGCGCTGCCCTCGTTCGACAACAGACCAGTTGCCAGCATTAATTCGCCCAAGAGTCGCATCGCTGAGATCAAGTAGAGTCCAGCCGCGCTCTTTTCGTATTTGGAGCAGTAGCGCTCCTAGCTGTTTCTGAAGTTCTTCCACGTTGATCCCTACAAAATTAAATCTATCTTTTAAATCGTGGTTAAGTTATGTAATATTTTAAATTATCCATGTGATAACCACTCCAAACCCCACGCACGGAGGCGTTATGCAGTCAGAAAATCACATCATCCTGAGCTTTACGCGCCAAGCGGTGGCTGACACCAGCTTGTCGCTTGATCATTTCTCGTTACGCGTCCTGCTTCCGAAGCTCGCTGAGCATGGGCTGGTTGACGCCAGTGCAGATAACGTTAAGCAGTACGAGAGCACCTGTAACCGTATTCGCACCCGCATTCGCAAGATCATGACCGGCGACATGCTATTCCCCATGGAATGGAAATGGCCGTGGATCAACTCGCTACCTGCTCCGTATCAAGATGAATGCCGCCGCTCGTTGGCTGCGATAGCAGGTCTGCTTTACATCCCAGCAGCTGCGCTGACGGAGTCTTTCCTTGATAAAAAAGTCCTGGCGGCTGATATCGCCGGATTCATGCGAGAAACCGCCGAGGTACTGAGTGCTGCCGCACCAGCTGCCGATGGTCAGTATGACCACCTTGACTCTATCGATGAGTGCAACCGCCTGATTGATGAGCTGGATGATGTCATCAGCCTCGCCACGCTGGAGAAGTTGAAGATCACCACAGCCACCGGCGCCAAGGGCACTCGTTATGCAGTCTGAACGCACTGCCATCATGAGCGAAACCGCAAACGAAACTCAGGCCCTCTGGCTTAAAGAGGCCATGCTTGATGGCAGTGTTTTGCCGCACCAGAGTTCATACGAAGCAGAACGTCTCCGGCAGAACGCCAAACAGACCAACCTATTTATTCTAGAGAAAAAGCAATATGGCCGACTCCGCTGATGAGGCACAGGGCATTTCTGATTTTAATCTTGCCCTACAGCTTAGCAAAGTAAACGCCCGCGAGGGCGGTCTTGATCATGAGCGTTGCGAAAATTGCGACGATGAAATTCCAGAGGCCAGACGCAAAGCGGTGCCGGGCTGTGAGCTGTGTAGCTTCTGCCAGACCCTGAAAGAGCGTCGCGCCCAACTTTACGCGGGGTAAATCATGAAGCGTCAAGCGCACGATCACACGTGGTTACGAGAGCAGCTGATAGCAGCCCTGAACATCGAGGCCCGTAGTCGTTCGCTTGACCCTACCGCCGAAACCTGTGGAGTGCGTCAAAGTGGCCACGCCATGCTGGTGCCACCGTACTATGGCACTCGTCACCGCCTGCTGGCTGCGGCGGTCGCCCAGCTACCAGACCGCCACCGTCGCTGGGTACGCTTTTGCTATGTAACTACGCCAGATTGGGATGATGAAAAGGCCGTAACCTGCAACGCATGGGTGCAGCTTTTTCCTGAATTCAAAAACCTGCGTGAAAAGACACAGACGGCTATCAAGTCGCTGCTGTGGGCCTGCCAGCAGAATCAAAAGACCCTAATCGTTGATGAGCGCCAGCTGTATACCAACAAGCGCATGTGTGAGCTGATGCGGATTGATCCGGCGCATTGGTCGCGTGACTGGTCTGGCCGTTGGGATCGGATGCAGAAAGAGTTTGCCGCCATGGATAGCGAGGCGCTGGACGCCACGCTGATGGTTTACCAGCGCCTGCGAGAAGAGCACCGCGCACAATCGCAGTCTGCCGCATGAGCTTGTCGCTGACACCCTGCCGCATCTGCTCGGGCCAGCCTTCTCTGACAGTGTCAGGAAGCCGCTGCTGCTACCGCTGCGACACCTGCCGTGCTTATAGCCCACCGGCCAGCTCAGAAGAGTGCGCCGAGTATGAGTGGGAACGCTTCAATCAAGAGCAGCGCTCCTGTATTGGTTGCGCTGGCCAGCCCCGCTTCAAGATTCAAAAAGACACCCGCCTCAATCTGATGGAATGCATCAGTTGCGGGCACCAAACCGCCGCCTGTCATAGCCCGCAAGGGGCACTAACAGCGTGGCACCGTGAGAATGACGCCTCAGACCCCCACCTTAAAAATCTGTGGCGTGTCGACCACCAGAGACAGCAAGGAAACAGCGTATGAACGTCGTTTTTTATCAGATCACTAAACCACTCAATATCGCTCTGCTTAAGGCAGTTATCGATGAAAAACTGCAGGAGTTACCTTTCACCAACTGCTCGACGCAAGAGGCTCAGCGTTTGGGGTTTGTCTGCGCGGTACCAGGCACTGCCGACGAAACATCCACGGATGAGCCATGGCATTTGGATTTGCCGAATGCTCTGGTTGTAAGGATCAAAGAGCAGCAGAAAAAAGTCAGCAAGCGCGCGCATGCTAAAGAGGTGGAGCGTCGCGCAAATCTGGTGATGGAAGAGCAGGGCCGACGAGTAAATAAGAAAGAGCGGCAGGATATTAAAGACCAGGTGATGTTAGAAATGCTGCCTCGCACTTACCCTGAAGATCGCTATTTTGCGATCACTATCACCTCTCATTGGGTGGCGGTGCCTGTAACCGGCTACTCTGCCGCTGAGTCGCTTCTCAGCTTCATCCGTGAAGCATTGGGCACGTTTCCTGTGATCCCGGTGCGAGTGATGAACTCTCCTGAAGTAGTGATGACCAGCTGGATTAACAACGGAGCGGGTCCAGATGATGATGTGACGCTATTTGGCACAATGACTCTGGCCGATCCTGCCGACGATGGTGTTCGGATATCGTGCCGTGATATTGAACCGTTCGGTGATGAGGTGCGCGCGCACTTGGAGGCTGGGCGCCGGGTCACATCTGTCGGCGTGATGATTGAGAACCTGTTCGGCGCTGTTATTTCTTCCGATCTTATTTTTAAGAACTTCCAGCTGGCTGAATTTTTACAAGAGGAGCTTGAGCATACTAAGACAGATACGACGGCAGCTGAATATGCCGCGTGGCATATCATCATGGCCGACGCGATGGATCAGGCTGTTCAGTGTCTGCCGCGCTGGTTTGGTTCTGACCAAGAAGTGGCGCTGCCAGCTGTAATGACTCAGGCTCAGCGCAATGAGTTTATGCAGAAGCTGTCAAAAGCGATGGCGGAGGATGCGGAATGAACCTAACAACTCATATCCGCGAGATTCGCCATTTTCACCTGTTCTGCGGGTTAGGCGGAGGTGCCGCTGGTTTTAATCGAAGTTCAGCACGGGTGGGAAGCCTGGAGGCAAAGTTTCGCTGCATTGGCGGCGTTGATGTTGATGCGGCAGCTATCCGCGACTTTGGCACGTTAACTGGTGCCACCGGCACAGTGCTCGATATGTTCGACCGTAGCCAGTACCAGGACTTCCACGGAAAGCAGCCACCAGCGGAATGGAAAGAGGCCACGCCCCAAGACATTCAGCGAGCGGCGGGCAATGAGCGTCCCCACATCGTCTTTCTATCAGCGCCCTGTAAAGGTTTTTCGGGTCTATTAAATGAGGCTCGAAGCAAGACAGCGAAATATCAGGCGCTTAATCGACTGACTCTGCGTGGTATCTGGCTGATGTTGGAGGCATTTGCCAGCGACCTGCCAGAGATGATCATTTTTGAAAATGTCCCGCGCATCGCTAACCGTGGCCGCCCATTGCTTGACCAGATCAACGCTTTGCTGCAGCGCTATGGCTATGCGGTAGCAGAGACAACCCACGACTGTGGGGAGATTGGCGGCCTTGCTCAGTCTAGAAAACGCTTTCTAATGGTGGCCAGAAATATTGAGAAGGTGCCGCCCTTTCTATATGAGCCAGAGCGCCGCCCTCTTTGCGCCGTTGGTGATGTGCTTTCTCGTCTGCCATTGCCTGGCAGTCAGAACGCAGGGCCGATGCATCGCGTGCCATCTTTGCAGTGGAAAACTTGGGTGCGCTTGGCATTTGTTGAGGCAGGTGGCGATTGGAGAAGCCTGCGCCGACTTAACGTTAAAGATGGTTACCTGACTGACTACCTGATTGTGCCGGAATACCGCAGAGGGTTCTTAGGCGTTAACAACTGGCACGAGCCTGTTGGGACGGTGGCAGGCAGGACGGGGCCAACTAATGGCAAGTTTTCAATTGCTGATCCACGCGGAACCTTGACGAGCGAATATGCGCAATATGGAGTTATGGACTGGGGCCATTCTTCTGGCGCCATCACGTCACAATCAAAGCCTGGTGGTGGCCGCTTCAGCGTTGCAGATCCGCGCCCAGCGGATAATGCGTATGGCGTGAAGTACTCGGTCGTGCCGTTTGATAAGCCTGCGAGAACAGTTATTAGCGGGTCGACTACTGGGCAGGATGCCTTTGCAGTTGCTGATCCGCGCTCAGGTATGCGTGGTGATCGAGAGCACTATCAGACTGGTGGCCATTACGGCGTTTTAGGCTGGACTGACAAATCAGGTGCTGTGTCAGCATCCGCGAGCCACGACAATGGGAAGTGGAGTATTGCAGATCCGCGCTTGCCTTCCGCAGATGAAAAGACGTTGGCGGTCATTCAGTCACTGGATGGTACTTGGCACCGCCCATTTACCACACTAGAACTGGCTGCGCTGCAGGGACTGGTTGATCCAGAAGTTCAGCTGGAGCTGGATGGCTTGAACGATATGGCATGGCGCGAACGTATTGGTAATGCAGTGCCGGCACCTGCAGCGGAGGCCATTGGCAATGTGATGGGCACAACATTGTTGCTTGCCTGGTCTGGTGAGACTTTTATGCTGAGTGCTCAGCCTATTTGGGTGAAGCCACTCGCCGCCGCGCTGAGTCTAAACATTGATGGAGCACTACAATAATGGAAATGGACGCGACAACAGTCATGATGGCCACTATTGCTGCAATGCAGGCCGGTGCGAATGGCGATGAGACTCCTGACAAAAAACATTGGCTGGCACCTGCCTACAAAGCAGGCGCTGATCTTGTGGCGAGAAAACCAGTGGCCGAGCTTCAGTCGTTTATTGCCCCGCCATGGCCACTACCATCACCTGCCCACATTCTTGGCGGCGTTATTGAGAATCATCTGCCGCTGTTCGATGATGACGATGCGCGCGCGTTATGCGATCACTTCAATGGATTGGAGAGTGAGGGGATGGATCAGGCACGTGAGACCTTGGCATGGGTGACCAACCGGATGAGACGGCCAAGGCCCAAGGTTACTTGATTATATAAATAAATAAATTAGACGAGGCCCGCATATAGCGGGCTTCTTTGTTTTCAAATGTTGTCGTGATAGTGCTGGTTTTATTTGTTGAAATATGGGGCGCCCCATATGATAATGATCTTAACAAAACGGCAAACCACAGAGCGAGACAGGTCATGGAATACAAGCTGAAAATCACGGAAGTAGAAAAGTCACTCGACAGTGAGGGCAAGCCAGCTTTGAAAGTTAAACTGGATACAGACTTCCAGCACTTGAACAACAACAAAATCGTGGTATGCGCAGAGGTTTACTTTAATAACGACCGTGACTATCACATCGAGCAGTATTCTGATGTTGATGGCCCGTTCGACTACTCTGATGTCGATGCGTACTTATACGCCGATGTTTGGCGCTGCTGTGAGGCCGCCCTGTCTAATTTTCATGGACATATCAATACTGCGCGCTCGGTAGAGCTGAGTGGCCGATTCCAGTACCGCGAACGTGAAGAGAGTGATATCCGCGCTGCTAAAGCAGCATTGGGTGAAAAGTATGAAGAGATAATCAAATTTCTAAACAGCGCTGTCTGAGGGCCAGGGTAATGAGAGAGGTGGTAAACGTTCACAGAAGCAATAGGCATGGTGCAGGCTACGAGTATGCCATCACTGATGCGCGAAAGAAGATGATCGTTGGCGGCGAACGCTGCGGCTCTGATCCAGAGTCAGCAGCAGCGCATATCACATCTATAATGATGGGAAGGCCGCGAGCCTTTCTTTCAGCACCTCCTGAAGTAAAGAAATACATCCCAAAAGAATTTGGTGGTTACGCATGACAACACCAGCACAGCAGCGCGCCTATGACAGGCGCGAGAAGAAAAGGAAAGATGATCCTCGGCTCCAAGTTAGGGGCGTGACTGAGGAGCAAAAAGCAGCCATCAAGGCCAGCAAATACTCAGCAGCCCAGGTATTGGCCGCTGGCATGGAGCAGCTTGGAATCACCACGACTGCCAAGTGATTTAATTATTTAATTAAACGAGTAAACAATTGCTTGCCAATTGGTGAGATAAATGGCATCGTTTTTATAAAGTTGGATAACTACGCAATTATTTAGCACAAAGGGCGCCGGATGCGCCCTTTGTCGTTTCTACTGAACCCGCCTTGTGCGGGTTTTTTCGTTTCCGGGGCGCGGGTATGACAGAGAAAGAACTAGGGCTGGGCGGTGACGCGCTGTCCTTCTGGTCAGACCCGTTGATGTGGATATGTGTAGGCATGGTCATCATAGGCGTTTTTTCAAAGTACCTGATGAGCAAAGAGGTCATCACCGCTAAGCAGCTGCTTGGCGAAGTCCTCGCGTCTGGAATCGGTGCTATCGGCATCTATGCGGCAGGCATCCTGCGTGGGAACTCTCCCACTGAACAGGTGGTGTACGCATCCCTCATGTCCCTCGGTGGTCTTCACTTAATCCAGCGCACGCTGCAGGCATTTAATAAGAGGGTGATCCCATGACGGCATTTTGTGGACTGGGCTACGGCCTGATTAATCAGCAGCACGCGCTGGATACGGCGGTAGCGGTTTGCGATGTTATTGGCCATGGGAGCAACCGCAAGGCAGTTCACCTGGTGCTGGAAACCTGCGCTCAGGAAACACACCTCGGCCAATATCCTGACCCGACCGTGAACTATGCAGGCGCCGGTCTGGCACAGTGTGATCGCGGAACCTTCGACTGGCTGCAGGCCCAGTACTCCAGCCACCCGTTAGCGACTAAGCTGCGCCAGCGTTTTGATGTTCATCTTGAAAAGGTCCAGTACGCTGAGCTGTATCACAGCCCGCTGATTGCGATGATCTTTTGCCGCTTGCGCTTCTTCATTGTGCCATCGCTCATCCCTGATGATCTGGAGGGCCGAGCAGCATATTGGAAGAAGTGGTACAACTCGACGGCGGGTAAGGGCCAGCCAGAGGAGTACATTAAGAACGCGGCCTTAGCAGCCCCATTGATCGAACAGTTCGAGGCGTATGCATAATGGACCCACTAACGTTGATTGCATTGGCCAGCGGCCTGGTACAAAAAACAGGCCTCGGCGATAAGATCGGCTCATGGCTTGGCGGCGATAAGGGCGCGGCAGTTGCTGACAAGGTGCTGGACGTCGCTCAGTCCGTCACGGGCCTGAAAGATCCAAAAGAAGCAGCAGCGGCTCTGCATGCAGATCGGCAGCTGATGATCCAGTTCGAGCAGGCACTGCTGACGCATGAAGAGAAGCTGGCTACACTGGCATATGCGGATATTGCGGATGCACGTGATATGCAGAAGGTGGCACTTAAGCAAGAGGACGCCTTCTCGAAGCGATTCATGTACTACTTCGCTTTCCTTTGGAGCATCTTCTCGATGAGCTATGTCACCGCCGTGACATTCTGTGAGATCCCGGCAGCAGCGCAAGGCAATGCTCAGCTGGTGCTTGGTGGAGTGGTGGTAACGTCACTGGGCGGCCTTTTTCAGTTTTTCTTTGGCTCCAGTAGCGGCAGTCACTCAAAAGGCCTGGGGCAAAAACAGGTGATCGATCATCTTCTGGCCAAGCAGGGCGCTCAGACGCCAGCTTTACCGCAAAATTCGCACCAAAACGGTGCAAAATAGGCTATTTTCGGCCCTTTCTGGAAAAGTGTGCGGATCACGCCAAAAAAAGGGCGCGGGTCCTTCCTAGAACCTCTTTTCCTCTCGGGCGAAGTAACCGTGGTTTTTGCCTCTGGTGGGCAAAAAAAATCGAGTCCTTTCTCCTTTCTTGAGATATGCAGTAGGACTCGGTCAAATCGGGCTGCAGCGCCGTGGGGGCGCTGTGGCCCACCTCTCATAAACCTCAGATAGACCATCACCTAGAAAGGATTTATTTGTTTATTTAAATGAATAAATCAGAAAACGGAGTCCTTTCTCGCTGATGGCCAAGATCGTCAATAAAAACGAATTTGCAGAGATCATTGGCAAGTCTCCACGCTGGGTAACTGAGCTGATGGAGAAAGGCCTGCCGCATACAGGCGGTGGCGGCAAAGGCGTACCTGTAAAAATTGAGACGGCGCAGGCTATCGCCTGGTTGATCCAGAATGAGCTGGCAAAGCACATCGATTTAGATGGCGAGGAGCCATCTGGCGGCAAAAAAGACAGCGAAGACATCGCGCTAAAGCGCGCCCGCCGCGAGCAGATTGAACTGAACACGGCTATCAAGCGCGGCACAGTAGCACCGATTGCCGGCTTCATGGATTTAGCACAAAGCATCGCATCCGTGTGGGCCAGCGGTCTGGACGGACTCGCCAGCAGAACCTGTGGGGTATTGGCAGGGATGGATGATGCTGCAGAGATTCGGCAGTACCTGTATGCAGAAACACGTCAAATCAGAGCCAGCACGTCTCTCAGACTCCTGGAGTCTATTTCAGGACTCGCTGAAGAAGCTGCTGACCGTTGGTCTGGTGCAGATAGCAACGACGATCAATTCACCACCGGCGAGGACGGCGAGTGAGTGGGCACGTGCCAGTCGCGTTATGCCAGAGACGGCACCCGAGCCGGGCCCTGTTCGCCCCGAGCGAAATCCCTACATCATTCCTGCAGCAGATGCCTGCAGTGATCCTCGATATCGGCGGATCATTTTTATCACCGGCACACAGGCTGGAAAATCGTTTCTCTTGGAGTGTGTGATTGGCCACCGGGCTGATGATGACCCCAGCCCGACAATTTACTACGCCCCGACAGAGGCCAATATCACTAAAAAAGTTGAGCCTGTTATCACAGCCATGATCCAGCAGAGCAAGTCGCTGCTGTCTAAGCTCAGCTCCAGCTCTACGCAGTATGTAAAGATTCTCGGGGCGGCGCGGATCTACCTTTCATGGATGGGTTCAACTACTGAAACAGCGTCGACGTCAGCCAGAACGGTGATCATTGATGAGCTGGATCGCTGCTCAAAAAACGCTGAAGGGTCTGTTGTTGAGTTGGCCGAAGCGCGTGGTGAAGCGTATGCGGACAGTATTCTGCTAATTACTGGCACGCCGGTATCGGCAAAAATTGAGCGGCAGACGAATACAGAAACTCGCCTGCAGTACTGGGAAGTCAAAACTGACTGGCCCGACTCGTGGTCGCCTACGTGGCAACAATGGCAGTCAGGAACGCGCCATGAATGGGCCGTTCCCTGCCCCCATTGCGGCGAATATTTTATACCGTGGTCGGGTCTGCTGAGCTGGCCGGGCTTTGGCAGTGATAACGAGTGCTCTGTTGATGACGCAGAGCGGCATGCGTTCCTCATGTGCCCGAATAATGGCTGCTGTATCGAGGACAGGTACCGGCAGGCAATGAATCAGAAAGGCCGAGCAGTTGCCCCTGGTCAGTCTATTGATAAAGAGGGCGTGGTTCACGGTACGTCGATCACTGCCAGTAGCTCTTCATATTCTCTGTGGGTTTCAGGCCTGTGCAGCTTTTCTGCGAAAAAGACCTATGGCTACTGCGCCAAGAAACTGTACCAGGCAATCAAAAGCGGTGATCCAGATATCATCAAGCCGGTCTACAACACCACTTTTGGCGAGTGTTACGTTGAAACCGGCAACGCTCCCAAAAGCGACGAAGTACGCACGCAAAGCTGGCGATACAGTCAGGGCGATGTGGCTCCCGGATTCGAGCACATCTTTGCCTCGGTCGATGTCCAGAAAAATCGCCTGGTCTACGTGGTCAGAGCATGGTACGCAGGCATGTGCTCGCTTCTCGTTGATGAGGGAGTGCTCTGGGGCGATACGCAGCAGCCTGCTGTTTGGGACGCGCTTGAAGCGCTGTTATATCAGGACTTCTCCGGTTACAGCATCACGGAGATGGGCGTGGATTGCGGCTATCGACCCGACGAAGTTTTCCAGTTTGTCGCTCAGCATAAAGGTCTGGCAAAGGCCCTGCGCGGCCAGTCGCTGGATCAGCCCTACCGCGTATTCAAAGAAGAAAAAAACACCCGTGGCAAAACGAAAAAGCATGGTTTAGCCCGTTGGGAATTCGACTCATCGCGCGCGAAAACATGGGTGCATTCACGCATTGGTCGTGACAAAGCACTGCCATCGTGGTGGCTATTGCCTGCGGATATCTCTGATGAGTACTGCAAGGAAATCGTTGGCGAAGAGTTCAACGAGCGGCAGCTGATCTGGAAAAAAGTGGGTGAAAACCACCGGCTGGATTGCGAGGCGATGCAGTACATGATGGCAAGAATGCGGCACCTTGACAGAAAGGGGGGCAGCACACTGTTACCTTTCCTGAGCAAAAAGCCGGATGCCGAATTGTCTGAGAATGCCCCTGCCATACCACCTGCTGATGATGACATTGAGTCAGAGGCAGAAGTTCTTGAGCGTCTGCAGGCGCTACAAGCCAGCATTGATGCGAAGAAGAAACAACCCACTGCACCGCCTCAGCGCTCGGCCCTTGCGTCGCTTGCACAGAAAATGAATGGGAGCACCCGTTAATGGCAACTGAAGCCGAACTGGCCGCTGCGAAGCTGGCTTACAGCAACCTGATCACAGGTCGCCAAGTGGTGCAGATTCAGCGTGATGGCCGAACCATAAACTTTCAGCCCGCTGAAGCGAGCATTTTGAAATCCTACATTGAGTCGTTGGAGCGTGAGCTGGGCCTCATGGGGCGACGGCGCCGCCCCCTGATGGGAGTACGTTAATGAGTAAGCCGCAGATCCAGATACTGGGGCCAGACGGAAGGCCGCTGCGTTCAGCCGCTGCCTATACCGGCGCAGGCGCTGGGTTTGGCGGCCAGATGAAGGAATGGACGCCAGCGCTCAAAACCGCTGACGCTGCACTACTGCCTAATCTCAGACTGGCCACAGCCCGGGCTGATGACCTGGGTAAAAATAATGCACTGGCCTCGGGTGGCCTGCGTGCTCATGTTGAGAATGTTGTCGGTCACCTCTTCCGACTGAATTACAAACCGCGCTGGAAGCGGCTCGGTATTGAAGAAGAGGACGCCCGGTCGTTTATCAAAGACGTTGAAGCGATCTGGGCAGAAATCGCTGAAGACCCTGCTAACTGGATTGATGCCGAGCGTTCCCGCACTTTTACGATGATGTGTCGTGAAGCGGTGAATACACACATCGCAACCGGCGATGTGATGGCTCATGTCGAGTGGATAGAGGATCGCCCCGGCAGCTTGCTGAAGACAGCCATCAAAATGGTTTCTCCTAAGCGAGTCTGCAATCCTAACTTGGCACCCGATACCGACACCCAACGCGGCGGCGTCAAATTAGACCGACACGGCGCCGCTCTTGGCTACCATGTCCGTTCAACCAGCTCGCTGAGCGGGACGGGCCTTGGTTACAGCTGGGAGTTTTTGCCGCGCGAGAAAGCGTGGGGGAGACCTGAGTTTCTGCACATCTTTGAGCCACTTGAAGATGGCCAGACGCGTGGTGCAAATCGTTTCCTGGCCGTCATGGAGCAGCTGCACATGATGCCGAAAATGCAGAGCACCAAGCTGCAGAATGCGATTATTAATGCGATGTTTGCGGCCACGATTGAGAGTGAGCTGGATACCGAGGCTGCATTTGAAATGATCGCGGGCGAGGGTGGCGATAAAAAGCTGCTGAACTACATGAGCATGATCAATGAGTTTCACCAAGCCAGCCCGATCCACCTCAATGGCTCACGGATTAGTCACCTGCTGCCGGGTGAGAAACTGAACCTGAAGACACCAGGCAGCGCCGATAACGGTTACTCGGACTTTGAAACATCGATCATGCGCTGGATCGCCGCAGGGTCAGACTTGAGTTTCGAGACTGTGAGCCGCGATTTTTCTCGCACGAATTACAGCAGCGCTCGGGCCTCAATGCTGCTTGAATGGCGTTTTGCTATGGGTCGCCGCAAGGTGATCATTGAGCGTTTCGCCAGCCTCGTTTTCCGTGTTGTTCTTGAAGAACTGGTACAGCGAAAGCTAGTGAAGCTACCGCGTTCCCGCTTCGGTTTTTACGAAGCCATGAATGCATGGTGTAACTGCACATGGACTGGTACTGGCCGGATGGCCATCGACGGCTTGAAAGAAGTCAAAGAGGCGCTGCTGAAGATTGAGGGCGGGTTATCGACGTATGAGAAAGAGCTTTCTCAAATGGGCGAGGACTACACAGAGATTTTCGAGCAGCAAGTCCGCGAAATGCGAGAGCGAACAGCGGCAGGCCTGCCGCCGCCATCGTGGATGGAGAGCTATTTAAGCAATCAGCCAGACGAAGGAGGTGCACCTAATGGCGGTAATTAAACGCATCAAGAGTGCCCTGCTCAGCCTGTTTGCTCGATTCGGGGCACCAGAGCAGCCGACAAAAGAGACAATAGGTCAGTACGCAATAAGCCACCATCGTGAACATGCGGCCAGAAAAATGCCGCCGAAAACCGCTGGGCACATCAAAGGCCCACCACCCTATCGCTCGGGCCGTTGGCCGATCAAAGCGCGATCAACCAGCAAATACCGCCCAAGTGGCGGTTTTTTATTGCCCGAGGATAGCGATGGCAGACGACATTAAAAATTTACCGCAGCTGGCGTCCCGTGTGTTCAACCGGCCACTGCTCCTGGAGCCTGGTTACGCGGCTGTTTTTATGAGTGCGCTGGCCAGCAAATTTGGGCTGGCATCACTCACGGACGTGGATGGCATCGAGTATGGCCCAGAGCAGATGGCCACGCTGAGTAGCAGTTTTACACGGCGCACGCCCGACGGAGAAATGCTCTACAACATCACTAACGGTGTTGCGGTCTTAACTGTTCGAGGCACGCTGGTACAGCGCTCTGGATTCCTGACACCGTTTTCAGGAATGACCGGGTACAACGGCCTGATCGAGCGGATGAAGTCAGCGCAGTCTGATCCATCGGTGCGCGGCGTCCTGCTCGATATGGATACACCCGGCGGCGAGGTATCTGGTTGTTTTGATACCGTGCGGACACTGCGGAAGCTGGCGAAAGAAGGTGGCAAGCCGGTGTGGTCATTGAGTAATGACCTGTGCTGCTCAGCTGGGTATGCCATCGCCAGCGCCGCTTCATACCGCCTGGTCACATCATCCAGCCAAACCGGCAGCATCGGCGTCGTGATGGCGCACACCAGCGTAGAGCAGATGTATGACCTGGCTGGTATCGATGTAACGCTAATTCACTCCGGCGCTCATAAAGTCGACGGAAACCCTTATGAGTCTCTGCCACCGCAAGTGCGGGAGAAATGGCAGGCTGAGAGCGATGCGCTCCGTCTCGAATTCGCCACGCTGGTGGCTGAGACTCTCCCACTTTCCGCTGAAGAAGTCATGTCGACGGAGGCAGCGGTTTACACCGGACAAGCAGCAATTGATGCGGGTCTGGCAGATCGGATGGTCAATGGCTATGAGGCCGTTGCCGAATTTGTAACGTGGCTGGACTCTCGCTCTGGCCGGAAAAACCCCCAAGGAGCAAAAGCCATGGACATGAACGAAGATCAGAAAGAGCTTTCAACGGCCCGCGCTGAAGGCGCCGCCGCTGTAAAGGCCCGGATGAAGGCGATTGCCGCGCTGGATGGTGCAGGGGAATTCCCTGAACTGACAGCGTGCCTGCAATACGACACTGATCTGGAAGCGGAAGCGTGCAGTGCGATTTTCGCTGCTGCAGGCATGGATATGCAGGCCGCTCTGCAGCTGAACACCTCCACCGAAGAGCCAAACCAGAGCGACATGAATACGCCGCTGGATCAGGCCATGAAAGTTCAAGGCACAACGGCCATCAAACCCGCAGCAGGCGCAGAAAATAGCGAGCCTGGGCGCGGCGAGCTGATGAGTGCCCTTCTCAAAAAAATGAATGGCATCACCTGATCACATCACCTTGATGTGAGCAGCCAGAATTAGTCATTACTTTGGAGCTGATCTATGACAACTGAAACGATCCCGGCCTATCAGCCAACAATCACCGGCAGCGGCCCCCGAGATACTGATACGGTAACGATTGCGCTCGGTCAAAACCTCGCCGCGCTGACACCGTTGGGCCAAGTGGCCGCCACAGGTGAGTTCGTCGCGTGGAACCCTGCGGCAGATGATGGCAGCCAGAATGCCACTCGCCTGTCAGCCTTCGCGGTCGATGCGACCACCGCCGCTAAAAGTGCGGGTGTGTTTCGTATGGGCACGTACAATCGCGATCTGATCGTATGGCCAGACGGCGTGACTGATGCACAAAAGCTGGCAGCATTCACGCAAACGGCAATCAGCCTCGGCTGATAGCTAACCGTTTTTAATATTCCTATTACAAGGCCCCGCGGGGCCTTTTTTATTGAGAGGCCTCTATGAGCGATCGCTTAACAACAGAAGAACTGCTGGAAGTCCGGAAAAACTTTCGGATCGATTTTGCCCCGGTGATGCTTCAGCGCTTTTTCCCCAACATCTTCACCAGCCAGTCAAAATTCGTTGTTTTTGAAGAAATCAACGAAGATGTGCCCATGGCACCGCTGGTTCTTCCCCTGATCAATGGCAAGCCTGATAAGAACGAAGGTTTTGAAGCGACTAAGCTTGAGCCTGCTTATGTGAAGTCGACGCATAAGATTGACCCTGAGCAGTCAACCCAGCGCTTGCCTGGCGAGGCGCTTGGCGGAAGTCTTGACCCGGTCACCCGTCTTGCCATGATTCGCGCCGATAGCCTGCAGAAAGAAGAAAAAGCAATTCTGCAGCGCTTGGAAAAAATCGCTACAGACGTTCTCTATGATGGGTCATGCACCCTCGTCGGCGACGACTATCCAGCCCGCCTGATTGACTATAACCGTCGCGCTGAAAATACCATCAAGCTGAGTGGCATTGATAAGTGGTCAGCGATGGACAAAGCCACCTATGACCCCACAGAAGATCTGGAGGAATGGGCCTCCAACTGCCAGGGTATCGCCAGCGACTTCATTTTTGATAAGAAATCCTGGGCACTGTTTATCTCGTTTAAAGCAGTGAAGGAAAAGCGCGACACCACTCAGCGCGGCGAAACCACGTCGATTCAGACAGGCCCTACCATTAAGCGCGGCGCTGCTGAGAAAGCTATGCAGTACAAGGGCACTTTCGGGGAGTTCAATCTGTGGTTGTTTGCCGGAGAGGTAATGCAGGCTGATCGCAGTACTCTCTCGCTGGCGCGTGAGAATACCATTCTGATCACGCCGTCTTCCGGTGATGGGTCTCAAGCGTATGGTGCGATCCGTGACGCCAAGGCCAATGCTGCGGGGGTCATTTCAGTCTCTCGCTATCCAAAGAACTGGTTCAGTGATGGTGATGTGAGTGAGGAGTGGATTCAAACCCAGTGCGCGCCGCTCCTTGTGCCTGATAATCCTAACAATGTGGTGGCCGTGACGGTCGATTAAGCCGTTATAAATGGCATGTCATTAAGGGCGCTTAGCGCCCTTTTTTATTTTTTCTGTTCAAAAGGAGCTGGCTATGGCGGCTGCAAAAAAAGTGAAGTTCGTGAAAGTTAACGTTGAGCGCGGCACTATCGTTTACCGCGATCAAGACAACGAAAAGAAAAAAGGCAAAGCGGGTGAGATCATCGAGATTGATCCATCAGTTGCTGAAGAACTGATGAAAACGGGTCATGTCTCGTTGGCGACGGCAAAAGATGTGGCGACGGCAAAAGCAGCGGCGATGAGTGATAAGGCTGCCGCCGATGATGAAGCTGCCGCCGATGATGAAACTGCCGCCGATGATGAAACTGCGGACCCTGATCCCGGCAAATAACCATGGCAGACTTCGATGAACTATGGGCGCAATGCGCTGAGCAAGTGGAGTCGGAGTTTTTCGGGGAGAGCGTGCAGTTTATGAGCCTCCCCGGCCAGCCGGTGATAGAGACTCCGGTCACTCGCGGCTATCAGGAGGGATATGAGGGATCGCCGGGCATGCAGGTTTACAGCATGAGCATCCGGGCACCCCTGCTGCCTGGACTTAGCCGTAAAGGCTCCGTCAGATATGCGGGCAAGACGCTGCAGATTCTCAGCATTGATCCTGCTGGAAGCTATCTTGAAATAGTGGTGGGCTAATGGAAATTCAGAGCACGCTGACGGGGATTGATAAAGCGCTACAAGCGTATAACGTGAATGTGGTCGACCGCGCCCTCCGCTCAACGTATAAGCAGGCAGGACAAAAGGCCGCCACGCTGCTGCACAAGTATGTAGGCCAGCGCTATAACATCGGCAGGCGTGATCTGCGCGCGAATATGAAAGCGCGGTACCGGGCATCGCCGCAAGGGGCTGAGACGATGCTGCTCTACTCAGGGCCACGGCTCAGCCTCATGTATTTCAGCCCGCAAGAAGTGCGGCTACGCGTCTATCAAAAGCAGCGTTTCTACAGCAAAACGACGCGCAAGAAAGATGGCTCGCTAATGACGTCGGCAAAAAAGTTCAGTAGCCGCTCACGGATGCTGAAGGGCGTCAGCGTGATCGTCAGAAAAGATAAAGGGCGCGTCCGTGTGAAGGGCGCATTCATGGCTCAAGGCCAGCGTGGCGAGCAGCGTAACGGCTGGAATGGCAATGAGAACATCAGCGATCTAAAGCAAGGTCGTGGCAACGTCCAGATTTTTAAACGAAAGGGCCGCGCCCGTTTGCCGATTAATCGTTTGACGACGTTAGCGGTCGCGCAAATGGTTGATGCCACGATTGATGATGAGCCGCGAGTAATGCGTGAGATCGGCGAGATGGTGGCCAGCGACTTTGACCGCATGTTTTCAGCCAATCTTGAGCACTTCAACCGTGTTGGAGGTGAGTGATGTTGCTGGAACTGAAAGAGCGCCTGGCCACAGCCCAGGCACTGGTTGAACCAGAGCTGGCGACCACTGCTGAGTACTCTGACAGCGTTGATGATCTGCCGACCGCACTCCTGTACTTCGGACAGAAGAAATTCGATGCAGCCACCGGCGATGTGGGAAAGACTCAGCAAGGCATTACTGGTGTTGAGATACAGCTAACAGTTGTTGCAGACCAGCTTGAGAGCGTCGAAGAAGCGGTGATCCGCGCGATGGTGGGTTATGTTCACAATGAGCAGTACATGCCCCTAGAATTTTTCGACGCGAATACGCTTTGGATCAACGGCATTGTTTACAGCCGCTTATTGAGATTTGGTGCCGCGCGATTCATCCGGTATTAATTTACTTATTTAACTAAATCAATAAATGCCATCTTGCTAATTGGTGAGCCTGCTGGCATGATTTTGCTAAATGTGAACAACTATGCATTAAGGCGCTTCGGCGCCTTTTTGCGTTTCTGTCGAATCGAAACCGCCTCCGTGGCGGTTTTTTTGTGCCCGCGTGGCACGCCCGCCACTGTGTGGGCTTTTTTTTGGAGGCCACATGGCGATTGAGTTCAAGAAGAAAACGCTGCTGGCAGCTGTTCAGGCTACCCTTGGGGTCGCGGCTGAACTGACTGCTGCTGATGCTGTTGAAACTAGCAACCTCTCCATCGATCTCTATCAAGGCGATAGCCTGAGCAAGGAAGTCGACCGCGCGTCTGAAGGCAACTACGCAGAGATTAAAACCGGCCTGAACACTGCCCTGTCGGGTGATGTTTATATTGCCGGATCGGGCACTGCGGGTATGGCCCCAGCTTATGGGCCATTGCTGACGGCGGCGGGTTTCGGTGAAGAAATTGAGCCGGGAGTTGCTGCAACCTACCGCCTGCAGAATGGGCAATATGCCATGGTAACGCTCGGCTATATGCGCCTGAACGAAGCCGGGAAAATGCAGCTGCATGTTGCTGACTCAGCGCGCGCAACGATGTCGCTGAGCATCAAAGAGAAAGAGCTGCCAAAACTCACCTTCACGATGACGGGCCTGTACAACGACCCGACCGAGCTGGATGCGTTGGCACCCGACACCAGCGATTACCGTGACCCGGTTCCGGTAAACGCCGCGAATACGCCAAAAATCAGTCTCGGTGGCCGCTTGCTTGAGTACAGCGAATTCACGCTTGAGACGGGCGGGACTATCACCGTCAAAGATCGCCCAGGCGGTAAAGAAGTGATCCTGAACCAGATGAAACCCAAGGGTAAGCTGGTGTTTTTCCCTGCCGACTCCCTCGCGGATCAGAACTGGCTGGCAGAGTCACGCAGCGATAACGGAATCAACACTCAGTCGCTGATTGCCACCCATGGCGGCACCGCCGGGAATATCTTCACAGTTGAAGGTGTCGTGCAGCTGACGAATCTCGCCGAGACTGAAGTTGATGGCCGTCTGGCATATTCCACTGACCTGATTTTCCTCCCCAGCGACGGCCTCCCTGGCCTAACTCTCACGGTGAAATAATGAAATTTAAGCTAACCAAAGACCGCCAGTTTGTGAGAACTGTCACCGTGCTGGTGCCAAATGAATCCGGCGGACATGACGAGCAAACGCTGACCGCGCGGTTCAAGATTGCCGATGTTGAGACAGTCATGAGTTCAGCCCAGCCGCTGCTCGATCTTGTACTTGTCGGCCTGCAGGACTGTGAAGACTCAGATATGTCTGAGGCCGAGATGCTGGAAGCAGTCAAGAAAGACGTCTGTGCAGCACCAGCTCTTGTGCGCGAGTACAACGATGCCGTTGCAAAAAAGAACTACGGCTGATCGAGCTGGGCCGCCGCTGGGCGGGGTACCGCCCAGCGCCTCCGGCTGAAATTGCGGAACGTGAAGCCGAACTGAAAATGCTGGGCCGCCCCGCAGAAGTGATCGAAAAAGAAATCTGCACCCTGAGAGCCGACGATGTCGTTGATATCTGGCCTGAGCACGTTGCTGCGTTTGAGCTATTTAACCGCTGCTGCACTGATTGGCGGATGACTGAATTCGGTCCGGTCGGGCTGGATGGCAACGTTATTCTCGGCCTCATCTCCCTGGTCAAACCCGAGAACCCTTTGCTGCTTTATGACCAAGTGCGCCTGATTGAGCAAGGCGCACTGGCTCACTTCTCTGAGAGAAAACGTTAATGGCTAACACGGTTCACAAAACGGCGCTGGTGATTACAGGAGACAGCACGGGCGGAACGCGTGCGATCCGGCGCACGCGTGAAGAACTGATGGGCCTCGACACGGCAAGCGCGAAAACAACCCGTGGAATGCAGCAGCTCGCCCGTGAGACTGATGTTAGTACCGGAATAATTCTGCGTGCCGGTTCAGCGTATGCACGACTGGCAGCAGGCGCAGGCACTGTCACGGCAGCTGTTGGCCTGATGGCGACAAAGTTTCGCGTTGAAGCGATCACCGAAGCGGTGAATCTTTCCGATGCCATCGGCATGAACGTTCAGACCCTGCTGCAATGGCAGTACGCGGCAGATAAAGTCGGCGTTAACGCTGACAAAATGGGCGACATTTTCAAAGACACCACGGATAAAGTGAACGACTTTATCGCTAACGGTGGAGGGGAAGCGGGCGACCTGTTCAAAACGCTGAACCTGAACATTGAGGACTTCAAGAATCTGAGTCCTGACCAGCTGCTGCTGAAGCTTGGCCAGGCCGTGACCAAACTGCCAAAAGGGCAGCAAGTTACCTTTATGGAAATGCTGGCCGATGACGGCTCGCGCCTGCTGCCGCTGCTGCGCGATAACGCCGCGCTGTTGGAGAAATTCAAAGCGGAGGCCGTTGGCCTTGGCGTTGCTATTTCCCCGGAGGACGCCGCATCTATCAAAGACTACGAGCAGTCGATGAAGCGGCTTGTCGGGGTCTATGACGGCCTGTTTAACCGCATCAGCGGATCAGGCGCACGCCTGATGACTCAGCCTATCAACGACTTTGTTGATGCCATGCAACCTGGGGGTGAAGTTGCTGAGAATTGGGATTCGGCCCTGATTGCGCTGACTGGCGTTATCTCCAGTCGGCTTTTGCCCGCGCTGTCAGAAAGTCTGAAAGGCCGCGTGGCAGACTTCCAAGCCTCACGACAGCAAGCCGCTGCGGAGTTGAATTTAGCGCGCGCGGAGAACTCACGGGCGCAGGATGCACTACGACTTGCAGCGATTGACCAGACAGCAGCGAAAAGGAACCTTGAGGCGGCCCGAACCGCTGCCCAACGCTCAGCTGCCATCACCCAGTTAGCGCAGGCTAATGCGGCACTTATTGTATCCGAAGAGCGCGCTGCTGCAGGGGCCGCAGGACTGGCGACGGCAACACGCAATGCAAGCCTGATGGCGCGCGGACTACAAGGCGCATTGAGCCTTGTTGGCGGCCCTGCAGGAGCATTAATTCTCGGCGTGACAGCCTTTGCGACTTATATCAGCACGCTTGAAACCGCCGCTGACCGCACTGAAAAGTTAAAAAAAGAAACCACGGGCTTGCGGGAGCAGCTCGCGAGTCTTTCTCTATTTCAGCTGAATGATAAATCCTATGGCATCGCAGACCAGATTCGGGCCGTCGATCAGCAGATAACAGAAGTTCAGGAAAAGATTAAGCGATTAAAAAGCCAAGGCGCTGATGATGAGGTCATCGCTTCTGTTGGTATTACCGGCGACTTAGCTGAGCTAAAAAAACAGAAGGAACTCCTGAAGGCCACCAGTGGCTATATCAGTACGCAAATCGACCAGGTGATGCAAAAGAATGCCACGCGGTTATTTATGTCAGGCGCGGTTACAGATGACGGAGATACGGTCACTGCCAAAGGAATCAATTCAGGAAAAGCCAGCAGCAAAGGATTCTTGACCAAGGCAGACTCTGACCTGATCGACAAGTTCAAACCACGCGCGGATCAACTCAAAGCATCGATCACACAGCTTGAAGAAGCACTGAAAAAGCTCGGGGACTCTGACCCGGAAAAAGCCAAGCAGATCAGCGCCGCGATTGGTGAAGCGAAAAACCAGCTGACGTCACTGAATGCTAAGGCCGCAAAAGCCACCGGCGATATCGGAAAAGGCCTCGGCGAAATGCTGACAGGCTTCAATGCACTTCGAGAGCAGTATGATCCGCTCTCAGCTGCGCAAGATCGCCGGATTCAACAAGAGAAAGAGCTGGGTGTTCTTCTCGCGAAGAACAAGATCAGCTCAACAGACTATGCTGATGCGATGCAGTATCTCGCAAATCAGAGTAGCGCTTTGGTTCGTGGAGACAGCCTGTTTAAAGCGCTGCAAGACCAGCGAACGGCGAACCGCTATACCGGCCCCGATGCCACGGCAACAAGTCAGATCGCATCACAGAACCTGACTAAGCAGCTGACTGAAGGCGCGCCAACGGTTCAGGGGCTTTCACCTCAGACGGGCGGTGCGTTTAGCGAGGCCAACCAACTTGATGAGCAGTTTGATAAGTACAAAAAATGGTACAACGATCGCATCGAGCAGCTGCGAGAGTTTGAAAACACTCGATATGGCGTGAGCAGTGAAGCTGCTGCCGCGCGTCATCAGTTGGAGCAAGAATACGCTGAGAAAAAAACGGCGTATGAAAAGAGCTCTCAAGTGGCCACGCTGCAGGGATACTCGCAGCTTTACGGCACAATGGGCGATCTGGTCGGCGCCTTCGCCGGTACTCAGTCTAAAACGTACCGCGCGATGTTGATCACTCAGAAAGCGTACACCTTAGCCTCGGTGCTTTTCTCAAGCAAAGAAGCTATTGCTGCTGCCTGGGCATCTGCAAAGTTTCCCTACAACCTTGGCGCTGTCTTCCAGACGATTGCCGGTACTGGGGCGATTGAAGCCGCAGTGGGTGCGATCAGTACCAGCTTCGCAGGAGCTTACGACAACGGTGGGAACATCCCTGCTGGGAAGTGGGGCATCATGGCGGAGCGCGGTACCGAGCTGCTGAACGGCGTGCCGGTGATGGGCCCTGCTGAAATCACAGGGCGCACAAGGACGTCGGACATTCTGAGCAAAGTGGCGTCAAACGGCTCAGGCTCAGGTGCGACGATCACGTATGCCCCTGTTTTTCAGATGACGGTATCACCCTCATCAGGCAATCAAGCCACTGATCAGAAACAGGCTGAAAAGCTGTCGAAAATGATAGACGAGCGTACCCGCGCATCGTTTAACAAGTTTGTCGTTGAGGCCAAGCGCCCCGGCGGTCTACTGAGTAATGCTTGATGGATACCTTGCCCGATATTCCGCATGACTACGGCACACCGATTGAGGTTGCGTTTGCTATTGATGAGACATCCTTCGGTGATGGCTACACCGAGAGCCGTCCGAAGGGACTCAACTCAGTCAAAGACTCCATCACGTTGAACTGGACGTTATTGGAGCGCGACGAATGGAACGCCGTCTTTGAGTTCCTGCACGCGAGAAAAGGCGTTACGCCTTTTCTGTTTAAGCCGGAATGGGAAGATACGCCCAGGCAGTGGCGTTGCAAAACCCTGACCGGCCAGCGCCCTACCAGCTTTAATCGCGGCAGTATCAGCGCCCAGTTTGAGGAGTACTTCGGATGAGTGAAATCATTGCACGCGAGTCTCAGCAGCTGGAGCAGGATGCGATTGTTGAGCTGTTTGAGATCGATGCGACGGCATACGGGCAAGGGACGCTGCGCTGGACAACCGGCCCCATTGACGGCGAGCCGGTCATGTTCGGCGGCGTGGAGTTTGCGCCAATGCCGATTAAAGCTGAAGGTTTCTCATGGAGTGGGCAAGGCTCGATACCGCAGCCCACACTGACCGTGAGCGCGATTAATCCTGCAGTTATCGCGCTGGTGATCGGTAACAACGACATTCTCGGCTGCGAAGTCCGGCGTCTTTGTACGTTTGCCAGGCATCTTGACCAAGGCAGTGACCCGGACCCGGATGCACTTTTTCCTGTCGACCACTACACAGTGAGCCGCAAGACCTCACACACGCGCGAGTCTATCGAGTTTCAGCTGGCTGCGAAGCTGGATCAGCAGGGTATTAAGCTGCCCCGCCGTAAAGTTCTTAAAGGCTTCTGCTCGCATTCATACCGCTACTGGGATTCAGCCGCCGGCGTTTTTCGTTATGAGAACGTCACCTGCCCATACTCAGGCGAAGGTTGCTGGAACCCGCAAGGGGAAGCGGTAGCCGCTGCAGATGACGAATGTGGCCGCAAACTCAGCGACTGCAAACTGCGTTTTGGCAGCAACGGCATCCTACCGACCCGCGCGTTCCCCGGTGTGAAACGCTACAGCTAAAGGCTTTTCCATGTTTGAAGAATATGCAGAGCAGATCCGGTCCATGGCGCTGGAGGCTTTCCCACGCGAGGGCATTTTGCTGATTACTCAGCAGAACGCTTTCGTCGCTGAGAACGTCCACCCTGAGCCAGAGCTTGCCTTTCAGGCCCGTGCTGCTGACATGAACCGGGCGCAAGCCGAAGGCCTGATGGCTGTCGTACACAGCCACCCGAACGGCCCGGACTGCCCAAGCGCGGACGACATGCGCGGCCAGCTCTCTACGGCGGTGCCTTGGGGCATTGTGAGTTGCTATGACGGCGAGCGTTGTGGCCAGCCATTTTGGTGGGGTGAAGGCGTGCCGGTACCGCCGCTCATCGGGCGCGGGTTTCGCCATGGCGTCACTGACTGCTATTCACTGATCCGTGATTATTACGCGCAGGAGCTGTCGATCACGCTGCCTGAGTTCCCACGCGACTGGGAATGGTGGCAGAAGGGTGAAACGCTGTACCTCGATGGCCTTGAGCACGCGGATTTTGTACCTGTCAGCGCTGCAGAGATCGCGCCAGGCGATATGTTTTACTGCACGATTCGCAGCAAAACACCGAATCATGGTGGCGTGTATCTCGGCGATGGTTTAGCGCTTCATCACCTGACGGGCCGCCATGCCGTGGACGCCAGCCAGCTAAGCTGCCGTGAGCCGATCCACCGCTGGATGTCGCATATCACTCATGTATTCCGGCACCGGACTCGCTTATGAAAACGATTATCTTGCACGGCTCATTAAAGGCTCGCTTCGGCGGGCCTTTTTCTTTTGACGTGCGCGACCCGGCAGAAGCCGTCGCCGCCCTTTGCTCTCAGCTCGAGGGCTTTCGTTATGAGCTTGAAGCGGGCGAGTTTCGGGTGAGCCGTGGCAACGCTGGCCAGCTTCATGACATTGATCAGGCCGGTCTGATGCTGGCCATGGGCGCGGCAAAAGAGCTGCACATTGCGCCCGTGATCAGCGGTGGCAAGGGAGGCGCAGGCAAAGTGATTGTCGGCATCGCCATGGTTGTAGCGGCCTTTTACACCGGCGGCGCGACGCTTGCTGGCACCGCGTTTACGGTCGGCGGGGTGTCGGTGAGTGCAGCCAGTTTGGCGCTCTTCGGGGCGTCGATGGCGATTGGCGGCATTGCTTCAATGCAGGCCAAGGTGCCTGGTACCGCCTCAGCAGATCAGATTGATGCGCGGTCGAGCTACCTGTTCTCAGCCCCGACGAACGTAAGCAGCGAGGGCGGCGTTGTGCCGCTCGTTTACGGCGAAGTGTTCACCGGCTCCACAGTGATCAGCTCCGGCATTTCTACTGAGCGCGTCGCGCTCTAATCAAGGGTTCTCAATGACTGCCACCCTGACAATTAAAGGCCGCAAGGGCGGCAAAGGCGGCGGCGCTGGTGCTGTTGCGAAAGAAGACCCGAACACCCTGCAAAGCCAGAGCTTTGCGCGGATCATTGACCTGATCGCCGAGGGTGAAATTGATGGGCTGGTAAACGGCCTGCAGTCGATCTATCTCGACAAAACCCCGCTTGCGAATGGCGACGGCTCGCTGAACTTCGAGGGCGTCTCGATCACGACCCGCGAAGGCTTGCCCACGCAAGAGCCGATCCCCGGCTTTCCTGCTGTTGAAGCGGAAGAAGTGATCGGCGTTCAAATCAAAAAAGATGCGCCTATCACTCGCACGATCAGCGACCTTGAGACCGATGCCGCTCGCATCAAAATCCAGATTCCCGCACTGGCCAAGCAAGACACCTCAACCGGCGACCTGCACGGCGCTTCAGTCGAGATAATGATTGAAGTTCGCCCCAGTAACGGCAGCTGGGAAGTTGCCGCCCGCGACACGATTAGCGGCAAAACCACCAGCACTTATGAAGCTCAGTACCGCGTTGAACTGAACGGCACCGGGCCATGGGATATCCGCGTTTCGCGCGTGACAGCTGATAGCAGCTCGTCGGCCCTGCGTAACGACACGCACTGGTCGAGCTATACGCGCATCATCGATGCCAAGCTCAGCTATCCCGACTCTGCCCTCGTTGCGCTGGAAGTCGACTCTGCTCAGTTTGGGACGACGATTCCGAACCGGACTTATCACATTCGTGGCCGCAAGATTGCGGTACCGAGCAACTATGATCCCGAAACTCGCACATACTCGGGCCTCTGGGATGGCACTTTTAAGACGGCTTATTGCAACAACCCCGCGTGGGTGTTCTATGACGTTGCGACGAATGTGCGCTTCGGTGCAGGTATCCCTCAAGCGAACAAGTGGTCTCTGTATGAGATCGCGCAGTATTGCGATGAGCTGGTGCCCGACGGTCTCGGCGGCACTGAACCGCGCTTTGTGATCAATGCTGTCATTAAGTCAGCGACCGAAGCCTATACCCTGCTGAATAGCCTGGCCTCAGTTTTCAGAGGCATGACCTACTGGGGGACTTCGGAAGTTGTCGCGGTGCAAGACCGGCCAGCTGACCCTAAGCGCCTGGTCGCGCCCGCTAACGTCCTCGGCGGCGAGTTCAAGTACTCCGGCACTGACCTGAAGTCTCGCCACACGACAGCCCACGTCACTTACAGCGACCCTGAAAACTTCTTTGAGTCTGCCGTGGTCGTCTATCAAGACGATGAGAAGTTGCGAAAGTACGGCGAGAATATCGCCGAGGTAACAGCGTTCGGCGTGAGCAGTAAATCTCAAGCGCTGCGCGTTGGCCGCTGGCTGGTCGACTCTGAGTGGTCAGAAAAAGAGGCGCTGGAATACACGGCTGGGACGGATCATGCGAGTGTTCGCCCAGGTGATGTCGTCGCTGTTGCTGATCCACTGTATGCGGGCGCCCGCCTTGGCGGTCGTATTGTTGAGACTGGGCTGGATACCCTCACGCTCGATGCCGCGCCTGAATTGCCCGAAGGCGAGCAGGGCACGCTGTATGTGACGTTGCCTGATGGTGAAGTCCAGGCGGTGCTGGTAACTGAGATCAACGGTGCGGCTGTCTCGCTGGCTGAGCCGCTTGCAGCAGAACCTGTTAAAAGCGCGATGTACCTGCTGGCCAGCGCTTCAGTGCAGCCTCGATCTTTTCGCGTGATCGGCGTCACAGAAGCCGAAGGCAATCAGTACACGATCAGCGCGTTGGAACACGATGCAACGAAATACGCCCGCGTTGAGCAGGGCATTCAGCTTGAGCAGGGCGACTTCACGATTTTGCCCACGGGCACCCTGAAGTCACCCGGCGCTGTTTCGGCAGAGGCTTATACCTACCTTGCAGGCGGTGTGACGCATCAGGGCCTGATGATCAGCTGGGTACCGGCGGACGATGCCCGCGTTGTGCAGTATCTGCTTGAAGTGAAGCGCCCCGGCGCAGTCGCGTGGGAAGCATTACCGGCAGCGCGTACAACGAGCACCGATGTGCTGGATGCTATCAACGGCGACTGGCTGATCCGTGTTCGCTCGATGAGCGGTACCGGCGCTCTCAGCGCGTGGTCTGACACGGCCATGACGATTGGCCAGCTGCTTTTACCGGCGGCGCCTTCAAGCGTGAGCGTGTACGCGGACAACTTCAGCCTCACCTTGAACCCGACGATTGCGAACCCGCGTTATGGTGCGCAGGAGTTTGAGTTCTGGCGTTCTGATATCGCGCTACAAACCGAGCTGATCACCAGCAATGCCGTGCTTCGCAGTACCGGCAGCAGCCTGGTCGACGCAGGACTGACACCAGACACGCAGTATTACTACTACGTGCGCGGGGTTAATGCTTACGGCCAGTCAGGCTTCTATCCCGTGCAAGCCAAGACAAGCAACGATGCCGACGGCATCCTGCGCGTGCTCTCTGAGAAGATCACAGCTGGACAGCTTGATACTGACTTGCGTGAAAAAGTCGACGCCATCGACATGGATGCGATATCGGAAAATATCGAGGCCGCCGCTGGCAGCTTAAAAGAGCTGATTGATACAGAGGAAAATGAACGAATTGCGGCAATCAATGCTGAGCAGCAAGCGCGCGTCGCCGCGCTTCAGGCTGAGCACGATGCACGCGAAACCGGCGACGGGGAGCTGTCTGCCCGCATTGATGAGCAGCGCGAAACCAGCGAAGGCTTTGCATTGCAGCTGCTCGCACTGAAAGTGCAGCAGCAGGCTAATGCGGCTTCTGCAGGCGTCGAGCAGTCCGCCCGCGTTACTGATGACCAGGCGAACTCAACTCGGATCGAAGAAGTCAAAACCGACTTTGATGAGCAGCTTGCGAATGTTACGCAGACGCAAACCGCTCACAGTGACGAGCTGGCAAGTCAGGCCCAGCTGATCACCGAAGTCACCGCTATCGCACAAGGCAATTCAGCAGCGATTCAGGAGGAGCAGACGGCCCGCGCTGATGCTATTCAGGCCCAGGCAGAGCAGATCAATGCACTGCGTTCTGATGTTGATGACGCCTCGGCGTCACTTGTTGAAGAGAGGCAGACGCGAGCAACAGCAGATGAAGCAATCAGCTCATCTATAACGTCTCTGCAGTCTGCCGTTGATGACAACGCAGCAGATATTCAGAGCGAGCAGACGGCCCGCACGGATGCGGATAGTGCGCTCTCAGCGCGAGTCGATACTGTGCAAGCCAGCGCTAACGATAACGCGGCATTGCTTCAGGCAGAGCAGACGGCGCGTGCTGACGCGGATAGTGCGCTCTCAGCGCGAGTCGATACTGTGCAAGCCAGCGCTAACGATAACGCGGCATTGCTTCAGGCAGA